>NZ_JBEYRK010000008.1:0-265082 GCF_040704065.1 Streptomyces sp. NPDC047869 | reverse complement strand
CACCGCCCCCAGCCACCTCGCAACTGGCAAACGCCCGAATCTGAAACGGAAGGCGACTCACGAGGCGAGACCAGAACTCAAGACCGGGACACTAGAGTGCTCTCCGGGCTCCCGTACGACGGCGGGCTCCCTCAGGACAGCTCTCCCCGTCCCTGACGGGGCAGCCCCAGCTCGGCCGCCGCCGCCGAGTTGCAGTACTCGCGGACCGCGCTCGTGCGGGCCACCACCCGGCCGCGGTGCACCACGATCCGGCTGTAGGCGAGGGAGAGGGCGCCGGACAGGTGATCGCCGCGTACGGCCAGCAGTTCGGCGGGGAAACCGGCCTCGACGCGCACCTCGGGCAGGCCCATGGCCTGCCGGGCCGCGGTGCTGACCGCTTCGTAGGCGTCCTCGGGGCGCAGGCCGTGCGCGGAGGCGAGGAGATAGGCGGCCTCCAGGGGGTCGCCCCGGCCGACGGGGTTGGCGACGTCCCGGAGGGCGCCGCTGCCGGCCGCCACCCGGACCCCGGCCGCGCGCAGCAGCCGTACCGGCGCCGCGCCCCGCCGGTCGGCCGTGCCGCAGCCGCCCTGGGGGAGGCACACCACCGTCACACCGGCCGCGGCGAGCTGCTCCGCGAGCCGGGAGGCCGCCTCGGCCGGCAGGCGCGCGAGGCCGGCGCACGGGCCGACGGTCACGCCGGGGCGCAGGCCGCCCGCCATGGCCGCGAGCCGGGAGAGCCGGGCCGGGTCGGTGGCGTCCGTGTGCAGGTCCACCGGGCAGCCGTGCTCGGAGGCCACCTCCAGGACGGCCTCCACATAGCCCGTGGGGTCCGGGTCCGTGTCCGGGCAGCCGCCCACCACCGACGCGCCCATCTTCACCGCGTCCCGGAGCATCGCGAGCCCTTCGGCCCCCGCCGCCCCGGTCAGCAGGCGCGGCATCGCCACCGTGGTCAGCTCCGCGAGGCCCCGCAGCGAACGCCGGGCCTGCAGCACGGCACCGAGCGCGCCGAGGCCCTGGACGTCGCCCACGCGTACGTGCGCGCGCGCCGCCGTCGCGCCGTGGCCGAGCTGGAGCAGGGCCGCCTCCGTGGCCCGGCGCTGGACGTCGTCGGGGGCGTACGAGACGGGTCCGGGGTGCTCGGCGGACAGAGCGGTGTCGCCGTGGGCGTGCGGCTCGGCCGGGGCCGGCAGGAGCAGGTAGCCGCTGAGGTCCACGCGGGAGGTGCCGGGCCTGGGCGGACCCGGCGTCAGGCTGCCGGCCGTGCCGACGGCCTCGATGCGCCCGCTGCCCAGCCGTACGTCCACGGTCCGGCCGTCGGTGAGCCGCGCCCCGCACAGCAGCACCACGGCCTGGTCGGGCTGCCCGGAGGGTCCCGACTGGTTGGACGGCCACGGGGGCGGCTGCGGCTGGCTGTCGGGCATCGGACTCCAGGGTTCGGGCCGGGGGCTCGGGGCAGGCCGCGTGAGCGGGGCCCGGGACACGCGCCGGACCCAAGATCACGCAGAGTGAGTCGAGCCTAGGGTGGCGAACCCTGTGGAGCGCGGAGGAGCGCAATAGTCGTACCGGCGTGGCCCGGCCATGGCGGGACGTCCGTCAACGCCGCGGCGGGCGGCTTCCGCACGCGCGCGTACCCGCACCGACAGAGGGCCGCGGAGGCGGCCGGGAGGGCCCGGAACCGGCCCGTAAGGGGAGCGTGGCGGGCCGCCGGATACGGATTTGGGCGAACGGCGGCGGACCGTGTAATGTCTTCATCGCTCGCCCCAATAGCTCAGTCGGCAGAGCGTCTCCATGGTAAGGAGAAGGTCAACGGTTCGATTCCGTTTTGGGGCTCTGGTGTGAGAGGTCCCCGTCGAAAGGCGGGTCCCGATCGCATCACAGCGGTGTAGCTCAGTCGGTAGAGCAAGCGGCTCATAATCGCTGTGTCACCGGTTCAAGTCCGGTCACCGCTACTGACAGTAGCCGATTGCGGGGTCGGTCCTTCGATCGGCTACTCTTGCTTGCGTTGAAATAGTCCATCCGTTCGTCTTAGGAGCACTCACGTGGCTGCCACCGACGTCCGCCCGAAGATCACGCTGGCCTGCGTGGAGTGCAAGGAGCGGAACTACATCACCAAGAAGAACCGGCGTAACAACCCGGATCGCCTTGAGATGAAGAAGCACTGCCCGCGTTGCAACGCGCACACCGCGCACCGCGAAACGCGATAAATCAGGCTCGTACGTGAGGCCGCCCCCGCAAGCTGGGGGGCGGCCTCACGTCGTTTCACCGGCTGCTGAGACCAGACACGCTGCTTGAGACCAGGAGGTGCCGGGCCAATGGCGCTCGACCAGTCCTTCGTTGGGCGGACCTACCCGCCCACCCCGCCCTACGAGGTGGGCCGGGAGAAGATCCGTGAGTTCGCCGAGGCGGTCGGGGAGACCAACCCGGCGTACACGGACCCGGAGGCCGCCAAGGCGTTCGGTCACCCGGACGTGATCGCCCCGCCGACCTTCGTGTTCTCCATCACCTTCCGGGCCGCCGGACAGGTCATCGAGGACCCGCAGCTCGGGCTCGATTACAGCCGCGTGGTGCACGGCGACCAGAAGTTCGCCTACGTCCGCCCGGTGCGGGCCGGTGACCGGCTCACGGTGACGTCCACCATCGAGGGCATCAAGTCGCTCGCGGGCAACGACATCCTGGACATCCGCGGCGAGGTGCACGACGAGGCCGGCGAGCACGTGGTGACCGCCTGGACCAAGCTCGTGGCCCGTGCGGCCGAGGAGGCGTGAGGCAACCGATGACGGCGAAGATCGCGTACGACGACGTCGAGGTCGGCACCGAACTGCCTGCCCAGACCTTTCCCGTGACCCGCGCCACGCTGGTGCGGTACGCGGGCGCCTCCGGGGACTTCAACCCGATCCACTGGAACGAGAAGTTCGCCAAGGAGGTGGGCCTGCCGGACGTCATCGCGCACGGCATGTTCACCATGGCCGAGGCGATCCGCGTGGTCACCGACTGGACCGGTGACCCGGCCGCGGTCGTGGAGTACGGCGTCCGCTTCACCAAGCCGGTGGTCGTGCCCAACGACGACGAGGGCGCGGTGATCGAGGTCGGCGCCAAGGTCGCGGCCAAGCTCGACGACCGGACGGTGCGGGTGGACTTGACGGCGACGAGCGGCGGCCAGAAGGTGCTGGGCATGTCCCGGGCGGTCGTGCGGCTGGCCTGAGGGTTTCGGCTGTTCGAGCGAGGGGCGTCCACCGCGAGGTGGGCGCCCCTCGCCCTGTCTGGGCCCGCACGCCTTGACTATGTTAGTAATTGAGCACTAACTTTCTCTCATGCCCAGGATGAGTGCGGAAGAGCGGCGCGAGAGCGTCATTCGCGCGGCGATCTCCGAGTTCGCGCGGAAGGGGTACTACGGCACCTCCACCGAGGCGATCGCCAAGCGGGTCGGTGTCTCGCAGCCCTACCTCTTCCGGCTTTTCGAGGGCAAGAAAGCGATCTTCATGGCCGCCTCGCTGCGTTGCGTGGAGGACACCTGCCGGGTCTTCGCAAAGGCCGCGGAGGGGCTGGAGGGCGAGGAGGCCCTGCATGCCATGGCCGACGCCTATGTGCGCCTGATCACGGAGCAGCCCGAGAAGCTCCAGATGCAGATGCAGACGTACATCACGGTGGCCGCCGCGGAGGCGGATGGGGAGCACGGGTTCGGGGAGGCCGTACGGGCCGCCTGGATGCGGCTCTGGGACACCGTGCATCTGCCGCTCGGCGCGGACGACGGCGAGACCACGACCTTTATGGCGTACGGGATGCTCATCAACACCCTGGCCGCCATGGGGTTCCCGCCCGGGCACCGGGTCTGGCAGGCGATGTACCCGTCGTCCCAATTCACCGGCCGGCTCCAGCACTAGGCGCAGCGGGAGGCGGAGTCCCGCCTCTTTCATGGGCGCGAAAGTTAGTCAGCAATTACTAATCAACCGCTGGAACACCCTCTGGGGGAGAGATGTCACAGCAGACCGCACGACGCGGGGGCGCCGCCTGGGCCCTCGTCATCACCAGCGTCGCCGGGTTCATGGCGGCACTCGACAACCTCGTCGTCACCACCGCGCTGCCCTCCATCCGCGAGGACCTCGGAGGCGCGCTGGACGACCTCGAATGGACGGTCAGCGCCTACACGCTCACCTTCGCCGTCCTGCTGATGTCCGGTGCCGCGCTCGGCGACCGCTTCGGGCGCCGCCGGCTCTTCCTCGCCGGACTCACCGTCTTCACCGGCGCCTCCGCCGCCGCGGCCATGGCTCCCGGCATCGGCTCGCTCATCGCCGCCCGCGCCGTCCAGGGCGTCGGCGCGGCCGTGCTGATGCCGCTCACCCTCACCCTGCTCACCTCCGCCGTGCCCGCCGCCAAGCGCGGCATGGCGTACGGCATCTGGGGCGCCGTCAACGGCCTCGCGGTCGCCTCCGGGCCGCTCATCGGGGGCAGCCTCACCGAACACATCTCCTGGCACTGGATCTTCTGGCTGAACGTCCCGCTCGGCGTGGCCCTGCTGCCGCTCGCCCGACTGCGCCTCGCCGAGTCGTACGGCACCGGCGCCCGGCTCGACCTGCCCGGCACCCTGCTCGCCAGCGGCGGACTCTTCGGAATCGTGTACGGCCTGGTCCGCGGGCCCGCCGACGGCTGGACCGGCTCCCTGGTGCTGACCGCCCTGTTCGCCGGGGGCGCGCTGCTGGTGGGCTTCGTCCTCTATAGCACCCGCGCCACCAACCCGATGCTGCCGATGCGGCTCTTCCGCTCCCGCGCCTTCACCGGGATCAACGCGGCCAGCCTGCTGATGTTCGTCGGCATGTTCGGCTCGATCTTCCTGCTCAGCCAGTACATGCAGGGCGTGCTCGGCTACTCGCCCACCGAGGCGGGGCTGCGGATGCTGCCGTGGACCGGTATGCCGATGCTCGTGGCACCCGTGGCGGGCATCCTCTCCGACCGCATCGGCGGCCGCCCGGTCGTCGCCACCGGCCTGTTCCTCCAGGCGGCGGGCCTCGGCTACCTGGCCTCCGTGGTCTCCGCCGACGTCTCCTACTCGGCTCAGCTCCCCGGGCTGGTGATCAGCGGCATCGGCATGGCCCTGTACTTCGCCCCGGCCGCCAACCTGGTGATGTCCAGCGTCCGCCCGCAGGAGCAGGGCATCGCCTCCGGCGCCAACAACGCGCTGCGCGAGGTGGGCGGCGCGCTCGGCATCGCCATCATGTCGTCGATCTTCGCCGCCCAGGGTGGCTACGCCGGCGCCCAGGACTTCGTGGACGGTCTGCGGCCCGCCCTCGTCACCGGCTCGGCGGTGGTAGCCCTCGCCGGCCTGGCCGCCCTGCTCGTCCCGGGCCGGCGGCGCACGCCGAGCACCGATCCGGCCGCCGGGCAGGAGCCCGCACCGGCCGCCGAGGCACTCTCCGTCTGACACCCAACGGCACCGCACGCGCGCGTGGACCCTTCGAGGCCCACGCGTGTGTCGTCGCGGTCCATTAGTGGGGTGTCAGGGTGCGGTCAGGGGTGCCTGGCACGGTTGTTCTTGTGAACGGCGCGGGGGATCGGGCCGGGAGCGTGGAGAGGTGCCCGGAGTGGTTTATCGGGGACCGAGGGCTTGTCTTGAGGTCGGATCCCACGGGGTCCACGCAGGTTCGAATCCTGCCCTCTCCGCCTGACAACGCAATGTGTCCGGACGCGCGCGTGGGCCTTCGAGGCCGCGCGCGTGTTCGCGTTGTGCGGCGTGTGTCGTCGCGGCCCATCAGTGGGATGTCAGGGTGCTGTCAGCGGTGCCTGGCACGGTTGTTCTTGTGAACGGCGCGGGGGATCGGGCCGGGAGCGTGGAGAGGTGCCCGGAGTGGTTTATCGGGGACCGAGGGCTTGTCTTGAGGTCGGATCCCACGGGGTCCACGCAGGTTCGAATCCTGCCCTCTCCGCTCACAGGGAAGGCCGGCGCCACCAGGTCCGCCGGCGCCGTCTCGTAGTCTTGGGCCCGTGCAGGAACTCCACGACGCCCCCCTCGCCCCGCTGACCACCTTCCGGCTGGGCGGCCCCGCGGCCCGGCTGGTCACCGCCACCACCGACGCGGAGGTGATCGACGCCGTCCGCCGGGCCGACGACACCGGGACGCCGCTGCTGATCATCGGCGGCGGGTCCAACCTGGTCATCGGCGACAAGGGCTTCGACGGCACCGCCCTGCGCATCGCCACGCGCGGCGTCGAACTGCGCGGCACCACACTGGAGCTGGCGGCCGGCGAGGTCTGGACGGACGCCGTCGCACGCAGCGTCGAGGCCGGGCTCGCCGGGATCGAGTGCCTGGCCGGGATCCCGGGCTCCGCGGGCGCCACCCCGATCCAGAACGTGGGCGCCTACGGCCAGGAGGTCTCCGCGACGGTCACCGAGGTGATCGCCTACGACCGCCGGGCCGGCGAGACGGTCACGCTGACGAACGAGGAGTGCGTCTTCTCCTACCGGCACAGCCGCTTCAAGGCCGACCCCGAGCGCTACGTCGTGCTGCGGGTCCGCTTCGGTCTCGAGGACGCGGGCGGTCTGTCGGCGCCCGTCAAGTACGCCGAGGCGGCCCGCGCGCTCGGTGTCGAACCGGGCGCCAGGGTGCCGCTCGCCGCGGCCCGCGAGACCGTGCTGAAGCTGCGCGCCGGGAAGGGCATGGTGCTCGACCCCGAGGACCACGACACCTGGTCCGCCGGGTCCTTCTTCACCAACCCGATCCTCACCGAGGAGCAGTTCACCGCCTTCCACGCGCGCGTGCGGGAGCGGCTGGGCGAGGGCGCCGAGCCGCCCGCGTACCCGGCCGGGGAGGGCCGCACCAAGACCTCGGCGGCCTGGCTGATCGACAAGGCGGGCTTCACCAAGGGCTACGGCACAGGGCCCGCCCGCATCTCCACCAAGCACACCCTCGCCCTCACCAACCGGGGCGGCGCGACCACCGAGGACCTGCTGGCCCTGGCCCGTGAGGTCGTCGCCGGGGTCCGCGAGGCCTTCGGGGTCACCCTGGTCAACGAACCCGTGACCGTCGGCGTGAGCCTGTGACGGCATGAGGCTGACGCTGCGCGAGTTCCGGCCCAGGACGGGCCCGCACGAGCGCCGCGTCGTCCAGCCCTGGCCACCCCTGCGGCACACCTCACTGCGCGCCCCGGAACCGCGCGGCCTGCTCACCGGTGATCACGACAGGCTGAACCGGCTGGCCGGCCTGTTCGCCTTCGCCGCCCGCTCGCGCCACACCATCGTCCACGTCCCGCTGCGCGGCACCGCCGCCGCCCACCACGCAGGCGGCGGCGAGCCGGTCGACCTGGAGCTCGTGCACCACAGCCACGGGCTGCGGCCCAGTGCCTGGCCCGAGCTGCGCCACGGACTCGTCCGGGACACCCCGCTCACCGTCCGGACCGACGAGGCACGCACCGCGCGCGACGCGGCCGACTGGGAGCGGCGCCGGCACCGCGCCGACTGCCGCGAGGATCTGCTGCACACCACCCACGCCCGGACGCTCTGCCTCACCGGCAGCCGGGGCGTCTTCGCCGACACGGCGATGTCCTGCGCGTACGCGGCGGGCTGGGGCCCGCGGCGGAAGGGGATCGTCAAGGACGGATCCGCCCTCGTGGACTCCTTCCGGGGCCTGGCGGGCGAGCCCGGCGACCCGCGCGGCCCCGAGGTGCTGATCTGCTTCCAGGCCTGTCCGCCGTACGCCGATTTCAGGCGGCCGGGTGAGTCAGCCAGTCGTCCACGCCGGACAGCAGCCGGGCCCTGACGTCCTCCGGGGCGGCCGAACCGCGGATGGACTGGCGGGCCAGCTCGGCGAGTTCGGCGTCCGTGAAGCCGTGGTGCTCGCGGGCGATGCCGTACTGGGCCGCGAGGCGGGAACCGAAGAGCAGCGGGTCGTCGGCGCCCAGGGCCAGCGGGACGCCCGCCTCGAAGAGGGTCCGCAGGGGGACGTCCTCGGGCTTCTCGTAGACGCCGAGCGCGACGTTCGAGGCCGGGCACACCTCGCACGTGATGCCCCGGTCCGCCAGCCGCTTCAGCAGCCGCGGGTCCTCCGCGGCGCGCACGCCGTGCCCGATCCGGGAGGCGTGCAGATCGTCCAGGCAGTCGCGCACCGACGCCGGACCGGTCAGCTCTCCGCCGTGCGGGGCCGCCAGCAGGCCGCCCTCACGCGCGATGTGGAAGGCACGGTCGAAGTCCCGCGCCATCCCGCGCCGCTCGTCGTTCGACAGCCCGAAGCCGACGACGCCCCGGTCGGCGTACCGCACCGCGAGCCGGGCCAGCGTGCGGGCGTCCAGGGGGTGCTTCATGCGGTTCGCCGCCACCAGTACCCGCATGCCGAGCCCGGTCTCCCGGGACGTCGTCTCGACCGCGTCCAGAATGATCTCCAGGGCCGGGATCAGACCGCCCAGCCGGGGCGCGTACGACGTGGGGTCCACCTGGATCTCCAGCCAGCCCGAACCGTCCCTCACGTCCTCCTCCGCGGCCTCCCGGACCAGCCGCCGGATGTCCTCGGGCTCTCTCAGGCAGGAGCGCGCCGCGTCGTACAGCCGCTGGAAGCGGAACCATCCCCGCTCGTCCGTCGCCCGCAGCCGCGGCGGTTCCCCGCTGGTCAGGGCCTCCGTCAGGGCCTCGGGCAGGCGTACGCCGTACTTGTCGGCCAGTTCCAGGACGGTCGTCGGCCGCATCGAACCGGTGAAGTGCAGGTGCAGATGGGCCTTCGGCAGTCGGGAGAGATCACGTACATGCTCCATTCCCAGATCCTGCCGCACGTCACCGCCGTCCCGGTAGCCGTTTCCCCTTACGTGCTCTTGCTCGCACACAGGAGCGGGCCGCCTCCCCGGAGGGAAACGGCCCGCACACGCGCGTGAATGCGACGGGACTAGTCCCGCGCCTCCGCCAGCAGCTGACGGGACTAGTCCCGCGCCTCCGCCAGCAGCTTCTGGATCCGGCTCACGCCCTCGACGAGGTCCTCGTCCCCGAGCGCGTACGACAGCCGCAGGTAGCCCGGCGTGCCGAAGGCCTCGCCCGGGACGACCGCGACCTCGGCCTCCTCCAGGATGAGAGCGGCCAGCTCCACGGTGTCCTGCGGGCGCTTGCCGCGGATCTCCTTGCCGAGCAGGGCCTTGACCGACGGGTAGGCGTAGAAGGCGCCCTCGGGCTCCGGGCAGAGCACGCCGTCGATCTCGTTGAGCATCCGCACGATCGTGCGGCGGCGGCGGTCGAAGGCCTCACGCATCGTCGCCACGGCCTCCAGGTCGCCGGAGACGGCGGCCAGGGCGGCCACCTGGGCCACGTTGGAGACGTTCGAGGTGGCGTGCGACTGCAGGTTCGTCGCGGCCTTGACCACGTCCTTCGGGCCGATGACCCAGCCCACCCGCCAGCCGGTCATGGCGTACGTCTTGGCGACACCGTTGACCACGACGCACTTGTCGCGCAGCTCGGGCAGCAGCGCCGGCAGGGACACGGCGGACGCGTCGCCGTAGACCAGGTGCTCGTAGATCTCGTCGGTCAGCACCCACAGGCCGTGCTCGACGGCCCAGCGGCCGATCGCCTCGGTCTCGGCCTCGGAGTACACCGCGCCGGTCGGGTTGGAGGGGGAGACGAAGAGGACGACCTTGGTCTTCTCCGTGCGCGCCGCCTCCAGCTGCTCCACGGTGACGCGGTAGCCGGTGGTCTCGTCGGCGACGACGTCGACCGGGACACCGCCGGCCAGGCGGATCGACTCCGGGTAGGTCGTCCAGTACGGCGCCGGGACGATGACCTCGTCGCCCGGGTCGAGGATCGCGGCGAACGCCTCGTAGATGGCCTGCTTGCCGCCGTTGGTGACCAGGATCTGCGACACGTCGGGCTCCCAGCCGGAGTCGCGCAGCGTCTTCGCGGCGATCGCGGCCTTCAGCTCCGGCAGGCCACCGGCCGGCGTGTACCGGTGGTACTTCGGGTTCTTGCAGGCCTCGACGGCCGCCTCGACGATGTAGTCCGGGGTCGGGAAGTCGGGCTCACCGGCGCCGAAGCCGATCACCGGACGCCCGGCGGCCTTCAGGGCCTTGGCCTTGGCGTCCACGGCGAGGGTGGCGGACTCGGAGATCGCGCCGACTCGGGCGGAGACCCGGCGCTCGGTGGGAGGGGTTGCAGCGCTCATGCGCCCATCGTTTCAGACCGGAAATGGCCCCGGCACGCGGGTTTCACAGACTGAACAGCAACGGGTCGAGGCGTGAACACGGGTCCGAATCCCGCCTCCGGCCTGGACGATCTTCACTCCGACGACCCCGGACCGGGTCTTTCTGTTCGACGCCGGGCCCCGGACCACGTACACTCTTCCCTCGTTGGCCTTCAGCGGCCGCTGCACAGCCGGTGCACACCGAGCATCCGGCTGAATGCGGTACGTTGGGGGACACACAAAGGGTCGTAGCTCAATTGGTAGAGCACTGGTCTCCAAAACCAGCGGTTGGGGGTTCAAGTCCCTCCGGCCCTGCTACACACACCGCCAGGATGTGTGCGCATGTACGTACAGCAATGCACCGCCGTGCGGCTCAGAAACCGGGCGCGGCACGGCCACGACCCGGGATCAGGTGAGGACGAATGACGGACGCCGTGGGCTCCATCGACACGCCTGATGCTCAGGACCAGGTGCCCGAGTCCAAGAAGAAGAACCGCAAGGGCGGCAAGCGCGCCAAGAAGGGCCCGCTGAAGCGCCTCGCCATCTTCTACCGCCAGATCATCGCGGAACTCCGCAAGGTCGTCTGGCCGACTCGCAACCAGCTGACGTCGTACACCACCGTGGTGATCTTCTTCGTCGCCATCATGATCGCTTTGGTGACCGTGATTGACTATGGGCTCAACCACGCGGCCAAGTACGTCTTCGGCTGAGCCGAAAGCGAAGGGCGCCGTGGTACCGGCGCCCGTTTTCGCATGTTCCACCCCTATGTATCCAGGAAGAAGCAGCCATCGTGTCTGACCCGAACCTGAACGACGCCATCGAGCCGGACGAGACGGTGGACGACGAGCTCGACATCGTCGAGGGCGCGGACGAGCGGGACGAGTTCGAGGCTGCCGAGGCCGAACTGGGGGAGCCGGCCGAGGAGGCCGCCCTGCACGTCGAGGACGAGGAGGGCGCGGACGTCACGGACGACGAGCCCGCCGCCCCGGTCGCGGAGGCCGAGGAGGAGCCGGCCGAGCCCGTCGACCCCGTCCAGGCCCTGCGCGAGGAGCTTCGCACCCTGCCCGGCGAGTGGTACGTCATCCACACCTACGCCGGCTACGAGAACCGCGTGAAGACCAACCTGGAGCAGCGCGCCGTCTCGCTGAACGTCGAGGACTACATCTTCCAGGCCGAGGTGCCGCAGGAAGAGGTCGTCCAGATCAAGAACGGCGACCGCAAGACGATCAAGCAGAACAAGCTGCCGGGTTACGTCCTGGTCCGCATGGACCTGACGAACGAGTCCTGGGGCGTTGTCCGCAACACCCCGGGTGTCACCGGCTTCGTGGGCAACGCCTACGACCCCTACCCGCTGACCCTGGACGAGATCGTCAAGATGCTCGCCCCGGAGGCCGAGGAGAAGGCCGCCCGCGAGGCCGCCGAGGCCGAGGGCAAGCCCGCCCCGCAGCGCAAGGTCGAGGTCCAGGTGCTGGACTTCGAGGTCGGCGACTCGGTCACCGTCACCGACGGCCCGTTCGCCACGCTCCAGGCGACCATCAACGAGATCAACCCCGACTCGAAGAAGGTCAAGGGCCTGGTGGAGATCTTCGGCCGCGAGACGCCGGTCGAGCTCTCCTTCGACCAGATCCAGAAGAACTAGTTCCTTCTGGACGAACCGCTTCCGTGCAGGTCAGGCAGGCGCTCGGCGTCCGCCTGACCTGCACGGTTTTTGGCCGCGCATCTATACCCGTTATCGTTGTGCGGTATGCCTGCGTCCGGGTGGTCCCCGGATGCGGGCAGGGACCCGAATTGAAAGGACCCGGAGAGCTATGCCTCCCAAGAAGAAGAAGGTCACGGGGCTCATCAAGCTCCAGATCAACGCCGGTGCGGCGAACCCGGCCCCGCCGGTCGGTCCGGCGCTGGGTCAGCACGGCGTCAACATCATGGAGTTCTGCAAGGCCTACAACGCCGCGACTGAGTCGCAGCGTGGCTGGGTGATCCCGGTGGAGATCACGGTCTACGAGGACCGCTCCTTCACCTTCGTCACCAAGACGCCGCCGGCCGCGAAGATGATCCTCAAGGCCGCGGGCGTGGAGAAGGGCTCCGGCGAGCCGCACAAGACCAAGGTCGCCAAGATCACCGAGGCGCAGGTCCGCGAGATCGCCACGACCAAGATGCCCGACCTCAACGCCAACGACCTGGACGCCGCGTCGAAGATCATCGCCGGCACCGCCCGTTCCATGGGCATCACGGTCGAGGGCTGATTCCCCACCCCGTAGTCATGCGGCCGTGAAAAGCCGCACGTGGCAGGGCCTGCTCGGCCCGTACCACGACTCCTCACAGAACCCCCAGGAGCAGTTGTGAGCAAGCGCAGCAAGGCTCTCCGCGCTGCGGACGCCAAGATCGACCGGGAGAAGCAGTACGCCCCGCTCGAGGCCGTCCGTCTCGCCAAGGAGACCTCCACGACCAAGTTCGACGGCACCGTCGAGGTCGCCTTCCGTCTGGGTGTCGACCCGCGCAAGGCCGACCAGATGGTCCGTGGCACCGTGAACCTCCCGCACGGCACCGGTAAGACCGCCCGGGTCCTGGTCTTCGCGACCGGCGACCGTGCCGAGGCCGCGCGTGCCGCGGGCGCCGACATCGTCGGCGCCGACGAGCTGATCGACGAGGTGGCGAAGGGCCGTCTGGACTTCGACGCCGTCGTCGCCACCCCGGACCTCATGGGCAAGGTCGGCCGCCTCGGCCGCGTCCTCGGCCCGCGTGGTCTGATGCCGAACCCGAAGACCGGCACCGTCACCCCCGACACGGCCAAGGCCGTGACGGAGATCAAGGGCGGCAAGATCGAGTTCCGCGTCGACAAGCACTCGAACCTGCACTTCATCATCGGCAAGACGTCCTTCGAGGACGCCCAGCTGGTGGAGAACTACGGCGCGGCCCTGGAGGAGATCCTCCGTCTGAAGCCGTCCGCCGCCAAGGGTCGCTACATCAAGAAGGCCGCCATCAGCACCACGATGGGCCCCGGCATTCCGGTCGACTCGAACCGCACCCGCAACCTCCTCGTCGAGGAGGACCCGGCCGCCGTCTGAGCCCAGCGCTCACCCGGCAGCCGCGTCACGGACGCGTAAGCAAAGGGCGGACCCCGCAACCTCCGAGGTGCGGGGTCCGTCCTTTCCTTGTGCGGACTGTCGCACGACCGTCAGTGGCCTGGGCTACGGTGCAGGCACCGGACTCGCATGGGGGTAGGACGAATGAAGAGCACGACCGCACGCCGGGTGACCCTTGCCGTCGCCGTGGTCACCGCGCTGACCGGGGTGGCCGCCTGCGGCACCGAGGGCTCCGGGGACGGCGACAAGGCGGTCGGCAGAAGCCTCACCCACGCCAACCCCCTCGCCGCCCTGCGGTCCGCCGAGAAGTCCACCGACAAGGCGGAGTCGGCCAGGGTGCGTTCCACCACCAGCATCGGCGACACCATGTCGATGACCGCGAACGGCGCCCTGACGTGGGGCGACGGCATGAAGGGCAACCTCACCATCACCTACACCGGCGGCAAGCTGGCGGAGGCGATGCGCAAGGCCGGCACGTCCTCGATGGAGGCGCGCTACCTGTCGGACGCCTACTACGCCAGGATGAGCGAGCGGTTCGCCCAGCAGTCCGGCGGCAAGCACTGGATCAGGTACGCCTACGACGACCTCGCCAAGCTCGGCGGCGGCTCCGGGGCGTATATGAAGGACCAGATGCAGAACACCACGCCGAACCAGTCGGTGAAGCTGCTGCTGGCCTCCGGTGACGTGAAGAAGGTCGGTGAGGAGCAGGTCTCCGGCGCCACCGCCACGCACTACTCCGGCACGGTCGACGTCGCAGACCTCGCCGGCAAGAACAGCGACCTCGACGCCGGCCAGCTCGCCGACCTGAAGAAGCAGCTCAGCCAGGCGGGCGTCAGCACGGAAACCGTCGACATCTGGGTCAACGGACAGGACCTGCTGGTCAAGAAGGTCGAGAAGGCGCAGATGACCGCCGGCACGATGACCAGCACGGCCTACTTCAGTGACTACGGCGTTCGGGTCACCGCCGAGGCGCCCCCGGCCGCCGACACCAAGGACTTCAAGGACCTGATGAAGGCCGGCGGCACCGCGACGGGCAGCGGCGTCAGCGCCTCCTGACCGGCCGCGGCACCAGGACCGGGGCGGGCCCGCGGAGCCCGATTTGCTCGACGGTGCCCCGGTCCCGTACTCTCCTACCGAAGCCAAAGACCGCTGGTCGTTGCCGCACGTTCGAATGAGGGTGCGGTGGCCGAAGGATCCGCTGCAAAGTGGACGACCCGCGCAGGTGTCAGTGGAAGCACTCCCGGATGACACGCGCCAAGCGTGTGCCGACGGTCGAGTCCGCCCCGAGCGCCTGCGCCGGGGCGTTTCGTTTCTCCAGTCCTCCTTCGGGTCCGCGCGGTCAGAATCACCCGGAAGGAGGCCGAGGCTCTATGGCGAGGCCCGACAAGGCTGCCGCGGTTGCCGAGCTGACGGACAAGTTCCGCAGCTCCAACGCCGCCGTGCTGACCGAGTACCGCGGTCTCACCGTGGCGCAGCTCAAGACGCTGCGCCGGTCGCTCGGTGAGAACGCCCAGTACGCCGTGGTGAAGAACACGCTGACCAAGATTGCGGCCAACGAGGCCGGGATCACGCTGGACGACCAGCTCTTCGCTGGTCCGACGGCCGTCGCCTTCGTCACCGGTGACCCGGTGGAGTCGGCGAAGGGTCTCCGTGACTTCGCCAAGGACAACCCGAATCTCGTCATCAAGGGCGGTGTCCTTGATGGCAAGGCGATGTCCGCCGACGAGATCAAGAAGCTTGCGGACCTCGAGTCCCGCGAGGTTCTGCTCGCCAAGCTGGCGGGCGCCTTCAAGGGCAAGCAGACGCAGACTGCGCAGCTCTTCCAGGCGCTTCCCTCGAAGCTCGTCCGCACCGTGGACGCGCTTCGTGCCAAGCAGGACGAGCAGGGCGGTGCCGAGTAATTCGGCTCGCTTTCTGATCCGGGCCGCCTGACGCGGCCAGGGTCACAGCGGGCCAACGTACGCCCGCCACTCATGTACATCCGGCACCTGCCGAATTAGTGGAAGGATCGCCCATCATGGCGAAGCTGTCTCAGGAAGACCTGCTCGCGCAGTTCGAGGAGATGACCCTCATCGAGCTCTCCGAGTTCGTGAAGGCGTTCGAGGAGAAGTTCGACGTCACCGCCGCCGCGGCCGTCGCCGTCGCGGGCCCGGCCCAGGGTGGCCCGGCTGCCCCGGCCGAGGAGGAGAAGGACGAGTTCGACGTCATCCTCACCGGTGCCGGCGACAAGAAGATCCAGGTCATCAAGGTCGTGCGTGAGCTGACCTCCCTGGGCCTGAAGGAGGCCAAGGACCTCGTGGACGGCGCCCCGAAGCCCGTTCTCGAGAAGGTCGCCAAGGACGCCGCCGAGAAGGCCGCCGAGTCCCTCAAGGCCGCCGGCGCCTCCGTCGAGGTCAAGTAACACCTCCCGGGTTCCCGTAACCCGACTGCGCGCCGACTGCGGCCTCGAGAGGCTGTAACGCGAGCGCACCGAAGAGCGATCATCCATCCGGGTGGTCGCTCTTCGGCGTATGCGGAGGGTGACCCGGGTCGCCTTGAACTCGCCCCGGCGAGGGGTATGGTGATCTTCGTTCTGTCTCCGGACGGCCGCGTTTGGGCTGGGGGGCCTTGACGAACCGCACGCAGCGCGCAATTCTCAGGACGCGTCGTCACAAGGATCCGATTCCGAGGCATGGATCGACGGCGAAGAGGGCAGTATCAACGTGCGTTGAGCGATCAACGTGCGTTGAGGGCAGACATGCCGAGGGCGTTGTTGACGAAGGCGTTGAGCACGACGAGGGTCTCGAGAAACCCGAGCTGGACATCAGTGTGCCAAGTGGCTACACTGACCCTTTGCGCTGCCTGTTAGCTTCCCCTGCCCGTCACCAGGGGTCTGCCCTCACTCGAGCACCGATGACCGAAGCTCCCCTGACCTGGGGTTTCCGTCTCTGTGTCTGGGAGAGGGGCCGGTACGCGCGTAGTGAGTCCGAGCCCTCGGAAGGACCCCCTCTTGGCCGCCTCGCGCAACGCCTCGACCGCGAATACGAACAACGGCGCCAGCACCGCCCCGCTGCGCATCTCCTTTGCAAAGATCAAGGAGCCTCTCGAGGTTCCGAACCTGCTCGCGCTGCAGACCGAGAGCTTCGACTGGCTGCTCGGCAACACCGCTTGGCAGAGTCGGGTCGAGGAGGCTCTTGAGAACGGTCAGGACGTCCCCACCAAGTCCGGTCTGGAGGAGATCTTCGAGGAGATCTCCCCGATCGAGGACTTCTCCGGGTCGATGTCCCTGACGTTCCGGGACCACCGCTTCGAGCCGCCGAAGAACTCCATCGACGAGTGCAAGGAGCGCGATTTCACGTACGCGGCCCCGCTCTTCGTCACCGCTGAGTTCACCAACAACGAGACCGGTGAGATCAAGTCCCAGACGGTCTTCATGGGCGACTTCCCGCTCATGACGAACAAGGGCACTTTCGTCATCAACGGCACCGAGCGTGTCGTGGTGTCGCAGCTGGTCCGTTCCCCCGGTGTCTACTTCGACTCCTCCATCGACAAGACGTCCGACAAGGACATCTTCTCCGCCAAGATCATCCCGTCCCGGGGTGCCTGGCTGGAGATGGAGATCGACAAGCGCGACATGGTCGGTGTCCGCATCGACCGCAAGCGCAAGCAGTCGGTCACCGTACTGCTGAAGGCGCTCGGCTGGACGACCGAGCAGATCCTCGAGGAGTTCGGCGAGTACGAGTCGATGCGCGCCACCCTGGAGAAGGACCACACCCAGGGCCAGGACGACGCGCTGCTGGACATCTACCGCAAGCTGCGTCCGGGCGAGCCCCCCACGCGTGAGGCCGCGCAGACGCTGCTCGAGAACCTCTACTTCAACCCCAAGCGCTACGACCTCGCCAAGGTCGGCCGCTACAAGGTCAACAAGAAGCTGGGTGCGGACGCCCCGCTGGACGCGGGTGTCCTGACCGTCGAGGACGTCATCTCGACGATCAAGTACCTGGTGAAGCTGCACGCCGGCGAGACCGAGACCTCCGGTGACAACGGTGGCACGATCGTCGTCGAGACGGACGACATCGACCACTTCGGAAACCGTCGTCTGCGCAGCGTCGGCGAGCTGATCCAGAACCAGGTCCGTACGGGTCTCGCCCGTATGGAGCGCGTCGTGCGTGAGCGCATGACGACCCAGGACGTCGAGGCGATCACGCCGCAGACCCTGATCAACATCCGGCCGGTCGTCGCCTCCATCAAGGAGTTCTTCGGCACCAGCCAGCTGTCGCAGTTCATGGACCAGAACAACCCGCTGTCGGGTCTCACCCACAAGCGCCGTCTGTCGGCTCTTGGCCCGGGTGGTCTCTCCCGTGAGCGGGCCGGCTTCGAGGTCCGTGACGTGCACCCGTCGCACTACGGCCGCATGTGCCCGATCGAGACGCCCGAAGGCCCGAACATCGGTCTGATCGGCTCGCTCGCCTCCTACGGCCGGGTCAACGCGTTCGGTTTCGTCGAGACGCCGTACCGCAAGGTCGTCGACGGTCAGGTCACCGACGAGGTGGACTACCTGACGGCCGACGAAGAGGACCGGTTCGTCATCGCGCAGGCCAACGCCACGCTCTCGGACGACATGCGGTTCGCCGAGAACCGTGTCCTGGTCCGCCGCCGTGGCGGTGAGGTCGACTACGTCGCCGGTGACGACGTGGACTACATGGACGTCTCGCCGCGCCAGATGGTGTCGGTCGCGACCGCCATGATCCCGTTCCTCGAGCACGACGACGCCAACCGTGCCCTCATGGGCGCGAACATGATGCGCCAGGCCGTGCCGCTGATCAAGTCCGAGTCCCCGCTCGTCGGCACCGGCATGGAGTACCGCTCCGCGGTCGACGCCGGCGACGTGGTCAAGGCCGAGAAGGACGGTGTGGTCCAGGAGGTCTCCGCGGACTACATCACCACCGCCAACGACGACGGCACGTACATCACGTACCGCCTGGCCAAGTTCTCCCGGTCCAACCAGGGCACCTCGGTCAACCAGAAGGTCATCGTCAACGAGGGCGACCGGATCATCACGGGCCAGGTGCTCGCGGACGGCCCGGCCACCCAGAACGGCGAGATGGCCCTCGGCAAGAACCTGCTCGTGGCGTTCATGCCGTGGGAGGGTCACAACTACGAGGACGCGATCATCCTGTCGCAGCGCCTCGTGCAGGACGACGTCCTCTCCTCGATCCACATCGAGGAGCACGAGGTCGACGCCCGTGACACCAAGCTCGGCCCCGAGGAGATCACCCGGGACATCCCGAACGTCTCCGAGGAGGTCCTCGCCGACCTCGACGAGCGCGGCATCATCCGTATCGGTGCCGAGGTCATCGCCGGTGACATCCTCGTCGGCAAGGTCACGCCCAAGGGTGAGACCGAGCTGACCCCCGAGGAGCGCCTGCTGCGCGCGATCTTCGGTGAGAAGGCCCGTGAGGTCCGTGACACCTCGCTGAAGGTGCCGCACGGCGAGACCGGCAAGGTCATCGGCGTGCGCGTCTTCGACCGCGAGGAGGGCGACGAGCTTCCCCCCGGTGTGAACCAGCTGGTGCGCGTCTACGTCGCGCAGAAGCGCAAGATCACCGACGGTGACAAGCTCGCCGGCCGGCACGGCAACAAGGGTGTCATCTCCAAGATCAACCCGATCGAGGACATGCCGTTCCTGGAGGACGGCACCCCGGTCGACATCATCCTCAACCCGCTCGGTGTGCCGTCCCGAATGAACCCGGGACAGGTCCTGGAGATCCACCTCGGCTGGCTCGCCAGCCGTGGCTGGGACGTCTCCGGCCTCGCGGAGGAGTGGGCCCAGCGCCTCCAGGCGATCGGCGCCGACTCGGTCGCTCCGGGCACCAACGTCGCCACCCCGGTGTTCGACGGTGCGCGCGAGGACGAGCTGGCGGGTCTGCTGCAGCACACCATCCCGAACCGGGACGGCGAGCGCATGGTGCTCCCGACCGGCAAGGCGCGGCTGTTCGACGGCCGCAGCGGTGAGCCGTTCCCGGACCCGATCTCGGTCGGCTATATGTACATCCTGAAGCTGCACCACCTGGTCGACGACAAGCTGCACGCCCGTTCGACCGGTCCGTACTCGATGATCACCCAGCAGCCGCTGGGTGGTAAGGCCCAGTTCGGTGGCCAGCGGTTCGGTGAGATGGAGGTGTGGGCCCTCGAGGCCTACGGCGCCGCGTACGCCCTCCAGGAGCTGCTGACCATCAAGTCCGACGACGTCACCGGCCGCGTGAAGGTCTACGAGGCCATCGTCAAGGGCGAGAACATTCCCGAGCCCGGCATCCCCGAGTCCTTCAAGGTGCTCATCAAGGAGATGCAGTCGCTCTGCCTGAACGTGGAGGTGCTGTCCAGCGACGGTATGTCCATCGAGATGCGCGACACCGACGAGGATGTCTTCCGCGCTGCGGAGGAGCTCGGTATCGACCTGTCCCGGCGCGAGCCGAGCAGCGTCGAAGAGGTCTGACGGGAGTCCGGTAGGGGCCTCGCCACCGTGTGAGGCCCCCGCCGACCCCCAGGCCCCCGTTTCAGACCACAGACTTACGACCCTGAGAGGGATTGACGCATAGTGCTCGACGTCAACTTCTTCGACGAGCTCCGGATCGGCCTGGCCACCGCTGACGACATCCGTCAGTGGAGCCACGGCGAGGTCAAGAAGCCCGAGACCATCAACTACCGCACCCTCAAGCCCGAGAAGGACGGACTCTTCTGCGAGAAGATCTTCGGTCCGACCCGGGACTGGGAGTGCTACTGCGGCAAGTACAAGCGCGTCCGCTTCAAGGGCATCATCTGCGAGCGCTGTGGCGTCGAGGTCACGCGCGCCAAGGTGCGCCGTGAGCGGATGGGCCACATCGAACTGGCCGCGCCCGTCACCCACATCTGGTACTTCAAGGGTGTCCCCTCGCGCCTCGGCTACCTGCTGGACCTGGCGCCGAAGGACCTCGAGAAGGTCATCTACTTCGCGGCGTACATGATCACGTACGTCGACGAGGAGCGCCGTACCCGCGACCTGCCCTCCCTGGAGGCGCACGTCTCGGTCGAGCGCCAGCAGATCGAGAACCGCCGCGACGCCGACCTCGAGGCCCGCGCCAAGAAGCTCGAGACCGACCTGGCCGAGCTCGAGGCCGAGGGTGCCAAGGCCGACGTGCGCCGCAAGGTGCGCGAGGGTGCCGAGCGCGAGATGAAGCAGCTGCGCGACCGCGCGCAGCGCGAGATCGACCGCCTGGACGAGGTGTGGACCCGGTTCAAGAACCTCAAGGTCCAGGACCTCGAGGGCGACGAGCTGCTCTACCGCGAGCTGCGTGACCGCTTCGGCACGTACTTCGACGGTTCGATGGGTGCCGCGGCACTGCAGAAGCGCCTGGAGTCCTTCGACCTCGACGAGGAGGCCGAGCGCCTCCGCGAGATCATCCGCACCGGCAAGGGCCAGAAGAAGACCCGTGCGCTCAAGCGCCTGAAGGTCGTCTCCGCGTTCCTGCAGACCTCGAACAGCCCCAAGGGCATGGTCCTGGACTGTGTCCCGGTCATCCCGCCGGACCTGCGTCCGATGGTGCAGCTGGACGGTGGCCGCTTCGCGACCTCCGACCTGAACGACCTGTACCGCCGTGTGATCAACCGGAACAACCGTCTGAAGAGGCTCCTGGACCTCGGTGCCCCGGAGATCATCGTCAACAACGAGAAGCGCATGCTTCAGGAGGCTGTTGACGCCCTCTTCGACAACGGCCGTCGTGGCCGTCCGGTCACCGGTCCCGGCAACCGCCCGCTGAAGTCCCTCAGCGACATGCTGAAGGGCAAGCAGGGTCGTTTCCGTCAGAACCTGCTCGGCAAGCGAGTCGACTACTCGGCGCGTTCCGTCATCGTCGTCGGCCCGCAGCTCAAGCTGCACCAGTGCGGTCTGCCCAAGGCCATGGCGCTGGAGCTCTTCAAGCCGTTCGTGATGAAGCGCCTGGTCGACCTGAACCACGCGCAGAACATCAAGAGCGCCAAGCGCATGGTGGAGCGCGGCCGCACGGTCGTGTACGACGTCCTCGAAGAGGTCATCGCCGAGCACCCGGTTCTGCTGAACCGTGCTCCCACCCTGCACCGCCTCGGCATCCAGGCCTTCGAGCCGCAGCTGGTCGAGGGCAAGGCCATCCAGATCCACCCGCTCGTCTGCACCGCGTTCAACGCGGACTTCGACGGTGACCAGATGGCCGTGCACCTGCCGCTGTCCGCGGAGGCGCAGGCCGAGGCCCGCATCCTGATGCTGTCCTCGAACAACATCCTCAAGCCGGCCGACGGCCGTCCGGTGACGATGCCGACCCAGGACATGGTCCTCGGTCTGTTCTTCCTCACCACCGACGGCGAGCTGCGTGACACCAAGGGCGAGGGCCGCGCGTTCGGCTCCACGGCCGAGGCGATCATGGCCTTCGACGCCGGTGAGCTCGCGCTGCAGTCGCCGATCGACATCCGCTTCCCGGTGGGCACCATCCCGCCGCGCGGCTGGACCCCGCCGGCGCGCGAGGAGGGCGAGCCCGAGTGGCAGCAGGGTGACTCGTTCCGCCTGCGCACCACCCTGGGCCGCGCGCTCTTCAACGAGCTGCTGCCCGAGGACTACCCGTTCGTCGACTACTCGGTGGGCAAGAAGCAGCTCTCCGAGATCGTCAACGACCTGGCCGAGCGCTACCCCAAGGTCATCGTGGCGGCGACGCTCGACAACCTGAAGGCGGCCGGCTTCTTCTGGGCGACCCGTTCCGGTGTCACCGTGGCCATCTCCGACGTCGTCGTTCCCGAGGCGAAGAAGGAGATCGTCCGCGGCTACGAGGCGCAGGACGAGAAGGTCCAGAAGCAGTACGAGCGCGGTCTGATCACCAAGGAAGAGCGCACTCAGGAGCTCATCGCGATCTGGACCAAGGCGACCAACGAGGTCGCCGAGGCGATGAACGAGAACTTCCCCAAGACGAACCCCATCTTCATGATGGTTGACTCGGGTGCCCGAGGAAACATGATGCAGATGCGGCAGATCGCCGGTATGCGTGGTCTGGTGTCGAACGCGAAGAACGAGACCATCCCGCGTCCGATCAAGGCGTCCTTCCGTGAGGGCCTGTCCGTGCTGGAGTACTTCATCTCCACGCACGGTGCCCGTAAGGGTCTGGCGGACACCGCCCTGCGTACCGCCGACTCGGGTTACCTGACCCGTCGTCTGGTGGACGTCTCCCAGGACGTCATCATCCGCGAGGAGGACTGCGGCACCGAGCGCGGTCTGAAGCTGCGGATCGCCAACCGCGGTGCCGACGGTGTGCTGCGCAAGGCGGACGACGTCGAGACCAGCGTCTACGCCCGCATGCTCGCCGAGGACGTCGTCATCGACGGCAAGGTGATCGCGCCGGCCAACGTGGACCTGGGCGACGTGCTCATCGACCAGCTCGTGCACCACGGCATCGAGGAGGTCAAGACCCGCTCGATCCTGACCTGCGAGTCGCACGTCGGCACCTGCGCCATGTGCTACGGCCGTTCGCTGGCCACCGGCAAGCTGGTCGACATCGGTGAGGCGGTCGGCATCATCGCCGCCCAGTCCATCGGTGAGCCCGGTACCCAGCTGACGATGCGTACCTTCCACACCGGTGGTGTGGCCGGTGACGACATCACCCAGGGTCTGCCCCGTGTCGTCGAGCTCTTCGAGGCCCGTACCCCGAAGGGTGTCGCCCCGATCTCCGAGGCCAACGGCCGCGTGCGGATCGAGGAGACCGAGAAGACCAAGAAGATCGTCGTCACCCCGGACGACGGCAGCGACGAGACGGCGTTCCCGATCTCGAAGCGTGCCAAGGTCCTGGTCAAGGACGGCGACCACGTCGAGGTGGGCCAGCAGCTCACCGTGGGTGCCACCAACCCGCACGACGTGCTGCGCATCCTGGGTCAGCGTGCCGTCCAGGTCCACCTGGTCGGCGAGGTCCAGAAGGTCTACAACTCGCAGGGTGTGTCGATCCACGACAAGCACATCGAGATCATCATCCGGCAGATGCTGCGCCGTGTGACGATCATCGAGTCGGGCGACGCCGAGCTCCTGCCCGGCGAGCTGGTCGAGCGCTCGAAGTTCGAGACCGAGAACCGTCGTGTGGTCCAGGAGGGCGGTCACCCGGCCTCCGGTCGTCCGCAGCTGATGGGTATCACCAAGGCCTCGCTGGCGACGGAATCCTGGCTGTCGGCCGCCTCCTTCCAGGAGACGACCCGAGTCCTGACGGACGCGGCGATCAACGCCAAGTCCGACAGCCTCATCGGCCTCAAGGAGAACGTCATCATCGGTAAGCTCATCCCGGCCGGTACGGGTCTGTCCCGCTACCGCAACATCCGGGTGGAGCCCACCGAGGAGGCCAAGGCCGCGATGTACTCGGCCGTCGGCTACGACGACATCGACTACTCGCCGTTCGGCACCGGCTCCGGCCAGGCCGTTCCGCTGGAGGACTACGACTACGGTCCGTACAACCAGTGAGTGGTTGACATGAACTGAAGGGCGGTCACCCCGACTCGGGGTGACCGCCCTTCGGCGTTTCCGCGGACGCCTGCCGTCTAGGGGATGCCCAGCTCGAAGATCACGTAGTGCGCGTACCAGCCCGACGCCACCGCCGTCGTGGTGAAGAAGACGGCGAGGCCGGGCCACTTCAGGCGGCTCAGGGCGGCCGCCGGCGCCAGGAGCAGCGGGAAGGAGGGCAGCAGATAGCGGGAGGTGTTGCCGAACATCTGCTGGGTGCCCAGGACGGTGACGATGCCGGCCAGGGTGTAGGCGACCAGCACCAGCGGCGGCTTCCGGCGCAGCATCAGCGCGATCAGGAAGGGCAGCGCGATGACGAGCTGGACGCCGAGCAGATCGGGCGTGGAGAAGGCGAAGAGGTAGTCGTTGTGCCCGACGGCGACGTTGCCGAGGACGTCCGCCGTGTACGAACCCCAGTCGAAGTAGTGCGCCCAGCCCTCGCGCTGGAGCGTGAAGTAGGCGGTGACGTCGCCCATGCTCCACCCGACCCACGCGACGTAGGTGAGCAGGCCGAGCGGCGCCGCGATCATCGCGAAGACCGGCTGGGCGACCCCGTGCTCCCGCCGGCCGTCCCGCCGCAGGACGGTGACCAGGGCGGCCAGCCCCACCGCGCCGATGAGGGCCGCCGAGGTGGGCCGGTTCAGGCCCGCCAGGAAGGCCAGCAGGCCCGCGGCGACCCAGCGGCCCCGCATGACGCTGTAGCAGGTCCAGGCCGCGATGGCGACGAACAGGGACTCCGAGTACACGGCCCACTCGACGCCCGCCCCGGGCACGACGGCCCACAGCCCGGCGGCGATGGTGCCCGCCCGCACCCCGGCGAGCGCCGAGACCACCGCGTAGATGCCGGCCGCCGCCACCAGGGAGGCCAGGACCGACACGAGGATCGCGGAGCCGTACAGGCCGAGCCCGGTCGTCTCGGAGACGGTGCGGATCAGCCCGGGGTAGAGCGGGAAGAACGCGACCGAGTTCTGCTTGACGGTGAAGAGCCCGCCCCCGGGCAGCGGCTCCAGCGGTTTCGGGTCGTAGCCGTGCCCGGCGACCTGCAGATACCACCAGCCGTCCCAGGTGGACAGCACGTCCCACCAGTGGGCGCCGCCGCCGAACCGCGGGTCCTTCCTGCGGTAGTCGCCCGCATGCTCCAGGAGCCAGGCGAATATGGTGAGGCCCACGAGCTTCGTGACGCAGTACAGGACGAGTGGAGCCACGTACGGCCGCGCACCCGGCGGCAGCGTGAGCCGGCGGCTCGGGCGCGGAGTGCCGGACTGTTCCCTGGGCAGGACGGTGTCCGCCTCGATGTCGCCGGAAGCCGTGCTCATCCCTGCGGTCTCCCCCCTCGGCCGACCGCCGGGGCCGGAGGGGTTCCGCTGCCCGGGGGTCGTGAAGTGTCAGTCACAACAGCACACAAGGATCACTTGTGTGTGGCCAAAGCGTCGCATGTGCGGGGCGAAGGGGGGAGAAGCGGGTGACCGGTGGAGCGGACCCGGCGATCGAGCTGTCCGTCGTCGTACCCATGTTCAACGAGGCCGAGGCGCTGCCCGCCCTCGTCAGCCGGCTGCGCCCGGTCCTGGAGGGCCTCGGCGTGCCGTACGAGCTGGTCGCCGTCGACGACGGCAGCACCGACGGCACCGGCGAGCTGCTCGCGGCCTTCCGGCTCGGCTGGCCGGAACTGCGGGTGATCGGCCTGCGCCGCAACTCGGGCCATCAGGCCGCCCTGACCGCCGGCCTCGACCGGGCCGTCGGCGCCTACGTGGCCAGCCTCGACGCGGATCTGCAGGACCCGCCCGAGAAGATCCCCGAGATGCTGGCCCTGGCCCGCGCCGAGGGGCTGGACATCGTCTACGGCATCCGCGCCGACCGGGCCAGCGACACCGGCTTCAAGCGGTGGACAGCGGGGCTGTACTACCGGCTGGTGCGCCGTCTCGCCGGCCCCTCCGTGCCCGCGCAGGCGGGCGACTTCCGGCTGCTCAGCCGCGTCGCCGTGGAGGCGCTGAAGGCGCTGCCCGACCAGCAGCGGGTCTACCGGCTGCTGGTGCCCTGGCTGGGCTTCCCCAGCGGCCGGGTGACCTACGAGCGCGCCCCGCGCACGGCCGGCCGCAGCAAGTACCCGCTGGGCCGGATGATCCGGCTCGCCGTCGACAGCGTCACGGGTTTCTCGGCGGCCCCGCTGCGGCTGGCCACCTGGCTCGGCGGCTTCGCCTTCCTCGTCTGCCTCGGGCTGATGGTGTACACGCTCTCCGCCCACGTCCTGGACCACACCGTGCCGGGCTGGACCTCGCTGTTCACCGGGGTGCTCTTCATCGGCGCGGTGCAGCTGATCTGCGTGGGGCTGCTCGGGGAGTACGTGGCGCGCATATACACGGCCATACAGAACCGGCCGACGTACTTCGTGGGCCACGACACGGCGGAGCAGGCGGGGGAGACGACGGCGCGCCGCTGACGCCCGGTCGCCCGGAGCCGTCCGGGCCCCGGTCCCGTTGCCTTTGTTTTGACCGGAGTGGGTGCGGTAGGTACGCTCAGACCTTGTGCCTGGGGTGTGCCCTGGCTTTCGTGCGTGCCTTCAACCGCACGCGGAGCCGACACCGGCCACCGTAATCCGTGCCTTTCCCGTCTCGCGGCGGAAGCGCGGCGGATTCGACACACCCGACCGCGTGGGTCGGCGACGTTCCAGGTTAGCTGTACCTATCGGCACACAGAAACCGGAGAAGTAGTGCCTACGATCCAGCAGCTGGTCCGCAAGGGCCGGCAGGACAAGGTCGAGAAGAACAAGACGCCCGCACTCGAGGGTTCCCCTCAGCGTCGTGGCGTCTGCACGCGTGTGTTCACGACCACCCCGAAGAAGCCGAACTCGGCCCTGCGTAAGGTCGCGCGTGTGCGTCTGACCAGCGGGATCGAGGTCACCGCTTACATTCCGGGTGAGGGACACAACCTGCAGGAGCACTCCATCGTGCTCGTGCGCGGCGGCCGTGTGAAGGACCTGCCCGGTGTTCGCTACAAGATCATCCGCGGCTCGCTCGACACCCAGGGTGTCAAGAACCGCAAGCAGGCCCGCAGCCGCTACGGCGCCAAGAAGGAGAAGTAAGAATGCCTCGTAAGGGCCCCGCCCCGAAGCGCCCGGTCATCATCGACCCGGTCTACGGTTCTCCTCTGGTGACCTCCCTCATCAACAAGGTGCTGCTGAACGGCAAGCGCTCCACCGCCGAGCGCATCGTGTACGGCGCCATGGAGGGCCTGCGCGAGAAGACCAGCAACGACCCGGTCATCACGCTGAAGCGCGCGCTGGAGAACATCAAGCCGACCCTCGAGGTCAAGTCCCGCCGTGTCGGTGGCGCCACCTACCAGGTGCCGATCGAGGTCAAGCCCGGTCGCGCCAACACGCTGGCGCTCCGCTGGCTGGTCGGCTACTCCCGCGCCCGTCGCGAGAAGACCATGACCGAGCGCCTGCTCAACGAGCTTCTCGACGCCTCCAACGGCCTGGGTGCCGCTGTGAAGAAGCGCGAGGACACGCACAAGATGGCCGAGTCCAACAAGGCCTTCGCGCACTACCGCTGGTAGTCGCTACCCACATCGAGACCGAGAGAAGACTGAAGCCTTATGGCTACCACTTCACTTGACCTGGCCAAGGTCCGCAACATCGGGATCATGGCCCACATCGACGCGGGCAAGACGACCACCACCGAGCGGATCCTGTTCTACACCGGTGTGTCTTACAAGATCGGTGAGGTCCACGACGGCGCTGCCACCATGGACTGGATGGAGCAGGAGCAGGAGCGTGGCATCACGATCACCTCTGCTGCCACCACCTGTCACTGGCCGCTCGAAGACGTCGATCACACCATCAACATCATCGACACCCCGGGTCACGTCGACTTCACCGTCGAGGTGGAGCGCTCCCTGCGCGTGCTCGACGGTGCCGTGACGGTGTTCGACGGCGTCGCCGGTGTCGAGCCCCAGTCCGAGACGGTGTGGCGTCAGGCGGACCGCTACGGCGTCCCGCGTATCTGCTTCGTCAACAAGCTCGACCGGACCGGTGCCGAGTTCCACCGCTGCGTCGACATGATCACTGACCGCCTGGGCGCTCAGCCGATCGTGATGCAGCTGCCGATCGGTGCCGAGGCCGACTTCAAGGGCGTCATCGACCTCGTGACGATGAAGGCCCTGGTCTGGTCCGCCGAGGCCACCAAGGGCGAGATGTACGACACCGTCGACATCCCGGACACGCACGCCGAGGCTGCCGAGGAGTACCGCGGCAAGCTGCTCGAGGCCGTGGCCGAGAACGACGAAGAGATCATGGAGCTGTACCTGGAGGGCCAGGAGCCCACCGTGGAGCAGCTGTACGCCGCGATCCGTCGTATCACCATCGCCTCCGGCAAGGGCACCGGCACCACCGTGACCCCGGTGTTCTGTGGCACCGCGTTCAAGAACAAGGGCGTCCAGCCCCTGCTCGACGCGGTCGTGCGCTACCTGCCGTCGCCGGTCGACATCGAGGCCATCGAGGGCCACGACGTCAAGGACCCCGAGGTCGTCGTCAAGCGCCGGCCGTCCGACGACGAGCCGCTGTCCGCGCTGGCGTTCAAGATCATGAGCGACCCGCACCTCGGCAAGCTCACCTTCGTCCGGGTCTACTCGGGCCGCCTGGAGTCCGGCACCTCGGTGCTGAACTCCGTCAAGGGCAAGAAGGAGCGCATCGGCAAGATCTACCGCATGCACGCCAACAAGCGTGAGGAGATCGAGTCGGTGGGTGCCGGCGACATCGTCGCCGTCATGGGCCTGAAGCAGACCACCACCGGTGAGACGCTGTCCGACGACAAGAACCCGGTCATCCTGGAGTCCATGGACTTCCCGGCGCCGGTCATCCAGGTCGCCATCGAGCCCAAGTCGAAGGGCGACCAGGAGAAGCTGGGCGTCGCGATCCAGCGCCTGGCCGAGGAGGACCCGTCCTTCCAGGTCCACTCGGACGAGGAGACCGGCCAGACCATCATCGGTGGTATGGGCGAGCTGCACCTCGAGGTGCTGGTCGACCGTATGCGCCGTGAGTTCAAGGTCGAGGCCAACGTCGGCAAGCCGCAGGTGGCCTACCGCGAGACGATCCGCAAGGCCGTCGAGCGCGTCGACTACACCCACAAGAAGCAGACCGGTGGTACCGGTCAGTTCGCCAAGGTGCAGATCGCGATCGAGCCGATCGAGGGCGGCGACGCCTCGTACGAGTTCGTGAACAAGGTGACCGGTGGCCGCATCCCGAAGGAGTACATCCCTTCGGTCGACGCCGGTGCGCAGGAGGCCATGCAGTTCGGCATCCTGGCCGGCTACGAGATGACGGGCGTCCGCGTCACGCTCATCGACGGTGGCTACCACGAGGTCGACTCCTCCGAGCTCGCCTTCAAGATCGCCGGCTCGCAGGCCTTCAAGGAGGCCGCGCGCAAGGCCAGCCCCGTGCTGCTCGAGCCGATGATGGCCGTCGAGGTCACCACGCCCGAGGACTACATGGGTGAGGTCATCGGCGACATCAACTCCCGCCGTGGCCAGATCCAGGCCATGGAGGAGCGGGCCGGTGCCCGCGTCGTGAAGGGCCTCGTGCCCCTTTCGGAGATGTTCGGCTACGTCGGCGACCTCCGCAGCAAGACGTCGGGTCGCGCGAGCTACTCGATGCAGTTCGACTCCTACGCCGAGGTTCCCCGGAACGTCGCCGAGGAGATCATCGCGAAGGCCAAGGGCGAGTAACGCTCCGCGTTCTCACGCCTTAGGCTTGACTCCGGAGCCTCAAGGGGCATTCACCTCATTGCAGGATGAATGCCCCGGGTTCCGGGACTTAACAGCAAAGATCACCTGGCGCCGATGAAGTAAGGCGTACCAGAACCACTCCCAGGAGGACCCCAGTGGCGAAGGCGAAGTTCGAGCGGACTAAGCCGCACGTCAACATCGGCACCATCGGTCACATCGACCACGGTAAGACGACCCTCACGGCCGCCATTACCAAGGTGCTGCACGACGCGTACCCGGACCTGAACGAGGCCACCGCGTTCGACAACATCGACAAGGCGCCCGAGGAGCGTCAGCGCGGTATCACCATCTCCATCGCGCACGTCGAGTACCAGACCGAGGCGCGTCACTACGCCCACGTCGACTGCCCGGGTCACGCGGACTACATCAAGAACATGATCACCGGTGCCGCGCAGATGGACGGCGCGATCCTGGTGGTCGCCGCCACCGACGGCCCGATGCCGCAGACCAAGGAGCACGTGCTCCTGGCCCGCCAGGTCGGCGTTCCGTACATCGTCGTCGCCCTGAACAAGGCCGACATGGTGGACGACGAGGAGATCCTGGAGCTCGTCGAGCTCGAGGTCCGTGAGCTCCTCTCCGAGTACGAGTTCCCGGGCGACGACCTGCCGGTCGTCAAGGTCTCCGCGCTGAAGGCGCTGGAGGGCGACCCCGCGTGGACCCAGAGCGTCCTCGACCTGATGACGGCCGTCGACGAGAACATCCCGCAGCCCGAGCGTGACGTCGACAAGCCGTTCCTGATGCCGATCGAGGACGTCTTCACGATCACCGGTCGCGGTACGGTCGTCACCGGCCGTATCGAGCGTGGTGTCCTCAAGGTCAACGAGACCGTCGACATCGTGGGCATCAAGCCGGAGAAGACCACCACCACGGTCACCGGCATCGAGATGTTCCGCAAGCTGCTCGACGAGGGCCAGGCCGGTGAGAACGTCGGTCTGCTGCTCCGCGGCATCAAGCGCGAGGACGTCGAGCGCGGCCAGGTCATCATCAAGCCGGGCTCGGTCACCCCGCACACCGAGTTCGAGGCGCAGGCCTACATCCTGTCCAAGGACGAGGGTGGCCGCCACACGCCGTTCTTCAACAACTACCGTCCGCAGTTCTACTTCCGTACGACGGACGTGACCGGCGTCGTGACCCTCCCCGAGGGCACCGAGATGGTCATGCCGGGTGACAACACCGAGATGAAGGTGGAGCTCATCCAGCCCGTCGCCATGGAAGAGGGCCTGAAGTTCGCCATCCGTGAGGGTGGCCGGACCGTGGGCGCCGGCCAGGTCACCAAGATCAACAAGTGATCTTGAACTGACCCGGCCCGGTCTCTGACCTGGTAGCTGTCGGAGAGGCCCGTACGACTTCGGTCGTACGGGCCTCTTCGCTGTCTCCCGCCGTATGATCATGCGACCGGACCGCCCGGGGGCCGGCTGTCGCAGAGGTGGTTGCCGTGCTCGACAAGGTGCGGGCGGTGGTCCCATGGCTGGCCGTGGCCGCCGTAGTGATCGCCATGGGCTACCAGCAGGGACTGTTCACACTGGTGGGGCGGCTCGCCCCGGGTCCGGCGAAGGCCGTGGCCCTGCCCGGGGGCGGCGTCTCCGACGGCGACCGGTGCGGGACCAAGGGCTACCACCGCTTCCAGCCGCCCGCGGACGCGGTCGCGCCACTGCCCCGGGACGAGCCGCCGGCCGGCCCCCGGCTCGTTCTCGGCGCCTACGGGTTCCAACAGGGGCCCCGCACCCCCGCCCGCTTCACCATCGGCCTCCTCCTCACCCCCGGCGGCAAGCAGCCCCTCGAGCTCTCCCGGACCCTCGGCGCGGACGGCGTGGCGGTGGAGATCGAGGGCCCGGACGGGCTGGTCGGCGGCGCGCACGGCCTGCCGGTCACCTGGCGCGAGCCCGCCTCGACGGGCCCCGGACACAAGATGCGCGTCGGCGCCCGCAGCGACGGAAGCGCCGAGGTCGTGCTTCCGGTGCGGGCCCTGTGCCCGGGACAGGACGGGGCCGAGGTCATGAAGAAGCTGCAGGCGCCGATCGACTCGCACAACACCATCACCGGACAGCCGCCCTACACCCTGACGGTCTCCTTCTCCGATCCCGGCGTCGGGAAGCTGCGCGCGTCACTGGGCTCACCGGACCGCGGCGACGTGCTCGCCGCCGGCAACCTCATCCCCCCGGACCCGGAGACCGGCCGCCCCTGAGCCCCGGCCACGGCACGCCCGGCCGGTGCCGGTAACGGACGTCGCCCAGGACCCCGGCCCGAGCCCCACACAGACCGGGACCCCGCCGTCCGGCGGCACCTCGGCCGCCGGAGCCACCTACCGGGCCGGCGACCGGGTCACCTACGCGGGCCGCGGCTACGTCTGTCTGCAGACCCACACGGCCCAGCCCGGCTGGGAGCCTCCGGCGGTCCCTGCGCTGTGGCGGGCCGACTGAGAGGCGGCGCCACCTCGGACGACGTCAACGCTGCGCGTGCGAAACCCCCCGTGACGAAGATCGGCGTCCACCGGTTGAAGGAACGGCGATGGACGTCGATACGGCGAGGGGCGAGCGGTGGACGGTCCGGCAGGAGGGTACGGCGGGTACGGCCACGGGCACGGCCCTGGCGCGGGGAGACTGGCGTCCACCCCCGCCGAGAAACGGGCGGCGGCCAAGGCGCTGAACGACCACATCGAGCCGGACACCCGCCGGGCCGGTGAGTGGGCGGACGAAGAGACCGGCGCGGCGGTGAAGGCCTTCGGCGCGCGCGACGGGCACGGCTGGCTCACCTCGGCGGCGCTGCGCAAGGCCCACGCGGCCTGGGGCGACCAGGTGCGGAACCTGATGGACCGGCTGGGTGCCGAGAAAGACGCGCTGCGCAGTACGAACGTGGTCCTCACCAGCTCGGACATGGCAGCCGGTTCCGCGCTGCGGCGCACGTCCGCGCTCGACCTGTACTGACGGGGGAACGGCCGGGCATGCCGACGTACCACGAGATCATGAGCACCGACCTCGCCACGCTCACCGGCGCAGCCGAGCGCTGGGAGGGCATGGCGGCGGAGTTCGCCAAGCAGGAACGGGCGTACCACCGGGACGTCCACCGCATCACGACCGGCCCCGCCTGGAGCGGGATGAGCGCGGAGGCGGCCCACGGCCGCTTCGGCGTCACGCTCAAGGAGCTGCAGTACGCCCAGACGGAGGCGAAGGCCATCGCCTCTCTGCTGCGGGACGCCCACGCCCAGTTCACGGAGCTGAAGGGCAGGCTCACGGCGGCGCGCGAGGAGGCCCGGGCGGCCGGGATGCGGATCTCGGACCGGGGCCGGGTCAGCGCCGACCCCGCGCACACGAAGGAACCGGACGAGTCGACCGTGCGGTCCTGGCAGGACCGTGTCGACGCGGCGGTACGGGCCGTGACGGACGCGGACACGGGGGTGGAGACCGCTCTTGCGGCCGTAGTCGTCGACTCGGACCCGTTGGTCGGCGGCCGGGGATTCAACGGCCGGGCGCTGGGGGACATCGAGAAGTACGAGGCACTGGCCGCGGAGGCGACACTCAGCAGGCTCAGCCGGGGAGAGCACCTGTCGCAACGCGAACTCACCGAACTGCAGCGGACGTTCCGCGACAACTCCGACGACGAGGCGTTCTCCCGGACTCTGCTGGACGACCTGGGCGCGGCGGGCACGATCACCCTGACGAACGAACTCAACGACCTGATCCACGTGCGCGGCGGACCGGGGTCGGGCACGTACTCGACGATCGAGTCGGGGCTCGCGGACACACTGGCGACGGCGACGAGGGACACGGAGTCGCCCTGGTACAAGCACTGGCGAGCCTCGATGCGGCACGCCGGCATCGAGCACTACGCCACGGACGCGCAGGGCGAGCGGATGGACAAGGCGGTGGGATACCAGTCCCTGGTCACCCTGATGCACCAGGGCCACGGCTACGCGCCGAAGATGCTCGAGAACCTGACCGACGACATGATCGCGGCGGAGCGCCGGGACCCGGGCATCTGGCAGCTGAAGCACGAGTACAACGGCAAGCACGGCGGCTGGTTCGCCAACGACCCGGTGGACGGCGCGCTGGACATCATGAGCCACGCCCCCCACACGGCCGCGGACTACCTCGGCTCGGACGCCCGCATGAAGTACCTGGTCAAGGACCGGGACTGGAACGTCGTCCTGCACGAGCACGGGGGAGACAAGAACGGCACCTACGCGGCCGGCCTCGACGCGGACGACCGAGCGGGCTTCGGCAGGGCCCTCCAAGCGGCGACCACGGGAATCGACCCGTCCGACAGACACGCCCACTACGTGCCCCACACCAAGCAGAACGACGCGATCCTCCGGTCGGCGATCAGCCACCTGTCCCACAGCGGCGACAAATTCCCGCCGTCCCTGCGGCAGCCCATGGCATCGATCCTGGTCAACCACGGCGAGACCGTGCACGCCTCGATGAGCGAAATCGACATCGCCAAGTCCCCCTTGCCCCAGGACCAGCTCTTCGAGGTGACCAAGCAGGTATCAAAGGACAAGGACGCCTACGGCACGCTCAACGGCGGCTTGAACCAGGCGATGGTCTCGGGCATCCACGACGATCACTCCAAGTCCACCGAACCCCTGCTCCGCGCAGGCCGCACCGTCGGCTTCCTCGAAGAGGCCCGCATCCAGGCCCAGGGCGACCCCAAAACAGCCACCTTCGAAGCGAAGCCGGTCTTCGACAAGGCGATCAGCTACATCCCGGTCGTCAGCAATGACGTGCAGCAGGGGTTCGATTACGTCACGGGGAAGTGGATGGCGGATGAGCAGAAGCGGTTGGACGAGGAGCAGTCGGAAGACAACATCAAGGCCTACACCGCCAGGAACGGTCAGTTGATGGCGCTGGCAGCGGAGTGGAAGAAAACGCATCAAGTGGATAGCGGCTCGTATTTCAACCCCAATCAGGAGGTCAACCGAGCATCGATGGATGGCGCAGCGCAGGCGTCTGGAATGTCGGGAGAGCGTCCATGAGTTCTGCGACTCGAGCGATCGCCATGAGCCTGGCTGCCCTGCCTCTTGTGCTCTCCCTGCTCTCTTGTGGTCGAACGGGAGACTCTGATATTCCGGCAGCTATTTGTGGAACGCGCATCGAACCGGCTCTGGTGCGCCCCATTCTGGGCTCCACCAAGGGATTGCGCGAGTTCAACAGGGTCGAGCGATCAAATCCCGTTTTCGCGCCATGTGTGCTCCTGGCGGGGCATGACCCAGTCGTGGAGTTGCATTTTTCGTGGGATGGTAGCCCTCCGGATCTCACGTACCTGGCGCAGGGAACGGGATCCATTTCGCATGTCAGCCAGCCCCGGAAGATCGATCTCGCGGAAAAAGCGATCAGCGGTACCGACGGTGCCATTGCAGTCGCTCGCTGCAAAACCAAAGGCGGAAACTACTTCACCCTCACTCTCCAGCTCCCCCAGGTGAAACTGACAGACCAATCCCACCGCAACGACATCGAGAAGTTCATGCGCGCCTACTTCCCGGCCACAGTAAAAACGCTTGGTTGCGCGTAGATGCCCAATATCGCGCGAGGGAGGCCTCTCCAGCGCCGCACCTCTCTGGTTTGCGGGCGCACTCCCGCAACTGTGAAGGAGTCGTGCACATGCCGTCCACGTGACGCCGGCTGCAGGGGGCGCACGGTAAGGAGTGGTAGGTATGTTCGAGACCAACTGAGAGACAAACGGCGCGAGTTCGCTGTGGGTGCAGTGATCGGTACTGCGGTGGGGGTTGCCTCAGAGGCTGCCGTTCACGTCGGTGCGGCGGTGGTGATCGCCGTTCCGCGATTTCCGCGGAGTCACTCACTACGGGGTGTACGTGGAGGTGGCTGCGGGCCCGCACGCTATTGACCGGCTTGACGAGCGCGGGTCGCGAGGAGGCCTGTATGGCCGGCGGAAAACGGAGCGACACCCATGACGCCCGGGGCTGGTGACATGCGGCTCTTTCCTGCCGTACCCCTGCTTGCGGCCCTCCTGCTCGGGTCGACGGCGTGCGGCTCCGGCGACACCGAGGGCGCCGGAACTGGCGACAGGACTCGGAAGGCCTGCGAAGACCTGCTCGGCTCGGCCGGTGAGAAGTGGGTCAAGGAGAACAGCCCGCGTGACACCGGGCTGGTCGATGTGCGGGACGTCGAGAGCGCGAAGACCGACTTCTACGGCGACGTCAGGTCGTGGAACCCCAGTAGCAAGGCGCTCCCGTCCTTCACGGAGTCCGAGCTGTGCCGGGTCGTGGTCCGTGGCCAGGAGCGGCACACGAGCCGTCTGTCGATCAGCTTCGGCGCGTCCACCTTCCCTTTCGACTCACCGTTCGGCGAGAAGTCGGACGTGTACGACGAGCGCTGATCCGCGTCAACGCCGACGTCAAGCTGGTGGTGCGGAAGGGCGACGGCACCTACGACTACTCCGTCTACGTCAAGTGCCGGGTACCCGGTGCCCCCGCGGGCCAGGAGGCGGGGGTGCCGCTCGCGGGCTCCATGACCGACACGCTCACCCGGGCCGCCGGGCCCGAGCCGCACCTGCGGTACCTCCTGCACTCGGCCCGCGTGGCGGCCGAGGAGTTCGGGTGCCGCAACCACCCGGTGGTCCCGGCAAGCCCTCCCGCGGCCGGCTGAGGACGGCTCCCGGACGCGCCGTCCGGGGTCCGGATCCCCTCAGGGTTTGACCTGCGTCACCCCACGGGTAATCTCTTCCGCCCGATTGGCCAGCCCCCCGCCCCATATGGCAGACTGTCCGAGTTGCTCGGTCGAGTGTTGATGCTGCGCGCCTCCCGCCGGGAGGACCGGAAGCGAGTCCCACAGTACTCGTCGCCCTAACTGCCCACGGGCAGCACTGGGGCGGACGTACGGGAATCTTCCGGGAAGTGTGGGCGCGGCACCGACCAGGCACCCGGTGGGCCTTGGGTCCCCGGTCCGCGGTTCCGGAAGGGCCGTCGCATTCCCCGCAGGGATGTTCGAACAAGGGACATCTGTGTCAGCGGGAGCGCGACACACCCGACCGCGTGGGTCGGAGGAGCGAAGGCAGCAGAAGGAATCCGCCGGGTTCCAGAGCGTTGAAGAGACAGGACTACTGAGTAGCCATGGCGGGACAGAAGATCCGCATCCGGCTCAAGGCCTACGACCACGAGGTCATCGACTCCTCGGCGAAGAAGATCGTCGAGACGGTGACCCGCACTGGTGCGTCGGTCGCGGGCCCGGTGCCGCTGCCCACTGAGAAGAACGTGTACTGCGTCATCAAGTCGCCGCACAAGTACAAGGACTCGCGCGAGCACTTCGAGATGCGCACGCACAAGCGCCTGATCGACATCCTCGACCCCACCCCCAAGACCGTTGACTCTCTGATGCGACTCGACCTCCCGGCCGGTGTCGACATCGAGATCAAGCTCTGAGGGTCGGTGAGCTGAGAATGGCTAAGCAGATCAAGGGCATCCTGGGCGAGAAGCTCGGCATGACGCAGGTGTGGGACGAGAACAACCGCGTTGTTCCGGTCACCGTCGTCAAGGCCGGCCCCAACGTCGTCACCCAGGTCCGTACGAACGATGTCGACGGCTACGAGTCCGTCCAGATCGCTTTCGGCGAGATCGACCCGCGCAAGGTGAACAAGCCCCTCAAGGGTCACTTCGCCAAGGCCGACGTCACCCCCCGCCGCCACCTCGTCGAGATCCGCACCGCGGACGCCTCCGAGTACACGCTGGGCCAGGAGATCTCCGCGGAGGTCTTCGAGGCCGGCGTCAAGGTGGACGTGACCGGCAAGAGCAAGGGCAAGGGCTTCGCCGGTGTCATGAAGCGTCACAACTTCAAGGGCCTCGGCGCCGGACACGGCACCCAGCGCAAGCACCGCTCGCCCGGTTCCATCGGTGGCTGCGCCACCCCGGGCCGCGTGTTCAAGGGCCTCCGCATGGCGGGTCGCATGGGCAACGAGCGGGTCACCACCCAGAACCTGACCGTCCACGCCGTTGACGCGGAGAAGGGTCTGCTGCTCATCAAGGGCGCGGTTCCCGGTCCGAACGGCGGCCTCGTCCTGGTCCGCACCGCGGCCAAGGGGGCCTGAGGTAACCGATGAGCACTGTTGACATCCTTTCGCCGGCGGGCGACAAGGCCGGTTCCGTCGAGCTCCCCGCGGAGATCTTCGACGCCAAGGTCAGCGTTCCGCTGATCCACCAGGTCGTCGTCGCACAGCTGGCCGCTGCCCGTCAGGGCACGCACAAGACGAAGACCCGTGGCGAGGTCCGTGGTGGCGGCAAGAAGCCGTACCGCCAGAAGGGCACCGGTCGCGCCCGTCAGGGTTCGACCCGCGCCCCGCAGTTCGCCGGTGGTGGCGTCGTCCACGGCCCGCAGCCGCGTGACTACTCGCAGCGCACCCCGAAGAAGATGAAGGCCGCCGCCCTGCGCGGTGCCCTCACCGACCGGGCGCGTCACAACCGCATCCACGTCGTCTCCGGCGTGGTCGAGGGCGCGAACCCCAGCACCAAGGCCGCCAAGAGCCTGTTCGGCAAGATCAGCGAGCGCAAGAACCTGCTCCTGGTCGTCGACCGCGCCGACGAGGCCGCGTGGCTGTCCGCCCGCAACCTGCCCCAGGTCCACATCCTGGAGCCGGGCCAGCTGAACACGTACGACGTTCTCGTCTCGGACGACGTGGTCTTCACCCAGGCCGCGTTCGAGTCCTTCGTGTCTGGCCCCAAGGCCGCTGACACCGAAGGGAGCGAGGCCTGATGGCTACGCGTCACCCGAGCATCGCCTCGAAGGCCGCCAAGGCCGCCAAGGCCGCGCGCGTCGCCAAGGCGAAGCGCCACGCCACCGAGGGCAAGAACACCGTCGAGACCCCGCTGAGCAAGTCGTACACGGACCCCCGTGACGTCCTGCTGAAGCCGGTCGTCTCGGAGAAGAGCTACGCGCTCATCGACGAGAACAAGTACACGTTCATCGTCGACCCGAACGCCAACAAGACCCAGATCAAGCAGGCCGTCCAGGCGGTCTTCGACGTCAAGGTCACCGGGGTCAACACGATCAACCGCCAGGGCAAGCGCAAGCGGACCCGCACGGGCTTCGGCCAGCGTGCCGCCACCAAGCGCGCGATCGTGACCCTCGCCGAGGGCGACCGTATCGACATCTTCGGCGGTCCGACCGCGTAAGCGGGTCGGATCGTCCGATATCGGACGAGGACTGAGAAATGGGAATCCGCAAGTACAAGCCGACTACGCCGGGCCGTCGTGGCGCCAGCGTCGCCGACTTCGTCGAGGTCACGCGGTCCACGCCGGAGAAGTCGCTGGTCCGCCCCCTGCACAGCAAGGGCGGCCGTAACAACGCCGGTCGTGTGACCGTTCGCCACCAGGGTGGCGGACACAAGCGCGCCTACCGAGTGATCGACTTCCGTCGTCACGACAAGGACGGCGTGCCGGCGAAGGTCGCGCACATCGAGTACGACCCCAACCGCACCGCGCGCATCGCGCTGCTGCACTACGTCGACGGCGAGAAGCGCTACATCCTCGCCCCGCGCAACCTGCAGCAGGGTGACCGCGTCGAGAACGGTCCCGGGGCCGACATCAAGCCGGGCAACAACCTGGCCCTCCGCAACATCCCGGTCGGTACCACGATCCACGCGATCGAGCTCCGTCCCGGTGGCGGTGCCAAGTTCGCCCGCTCCGCCGGTGCCTCCGTGCAGCTGCTCGCGAAGGAGGGCTCGATGGCCCACCTCCGCATGCCGTCCGGTGAGATCCGCCTGGTCGACGTCCGCTGCCGCGCCACCATCGGTGAGGTCGGCAACGCCGAGCAGAGCAACATCAACTGGGGCAAGGCCGGCCGTAAGCGGTGGCTGGGCGTTCGCCCGACCGTCCGTGGTGTCGTCATGAACCCGGTCGACCACCCGCACGGTGGTGGTGAGGGCCGGACCTCCGGTGGCCGCCACCCTGTGTCCCCGTGGGGCAAGAAGGAAGGCCGTACTCGTTCGCCCAAGAAGGCGTCGAACAAGTACATCGTCCGCCGCCGCAAGACGAACAAGAAGCGCTAAGGACGGGTTGAGATGCCTCGTAGCCTGAAGAAGGGGCCCTTCGTCGACGACCACCTGATCAAGAAGGTGGACGCCCAGAACGAAGCCGGCACCAAGAACGTCATCAAGACCTGGTCCCGTCGCTCCATGATCGTCCCGGCCATGCTGGGCCACACGCTCGCGGTGCACAACGGCAAGACCCACATCCCGGTGTTCGTCACCGAGTCGATGGTCGGCCACAAGCTCGGCGAGTTCTCGCCGACGCGCACCTTCCGGGGTCACGTCAAGGACGACCGGAAGTCGAAGCGCCGCTAAACGCGGATCGCATTCAGACACGTAAGTAACTGAGAGGGACAACCATGGAAGCCAGGGCCCAGGCGCGGTACATCCGCGTTACGCCCATGAAGGCCCGCCGCGTGGTGGACCTTATCCGTGGCATGGACGCCACGGAGGCTCAGGCGGTCCTGCGATTCGCTCCGCAGGCCGCCTCAGTGCCCGTCGGCAAGGTGCTCGACAGCGCCATCGCCAACGCCGCGCACAACTACGACCACACCGACGCCGACAGCCTCTTCATCTCTGAGGCGTACGTCGACGAGGGCCCGACCCTGAAGCGGTTCCGGCCGCGTGCCCAGGGCCGTGCCTACCGGATCCGCAAGCGGACCAGCCACATCACCGTGGTCGTCAGCAGCAAGGAAGGAACCCGGTAATGGGCCAGAAGGTTAACCCGCATGGGTTCCGGCTCGGTGTCACGACCGACTTCAAGTCGCGTTGGTACGCCGACAAGCTGTACAAGGACTACGTCAAGGAAGACGTCGCCATCCGTCGGATGATGACGTCCGGCATGGAGCGCGCCGGCATCTCGAAGGTTGAGATCGAGCGCACCCGTGACCGCGTGCGGGTGGACATCCACACCGCTCGTCCGGGCATCGTCATCGGCCGCCGTGGCGCCGAGGCCGACCGCATCCGCGGTGACCTCGAGAAGCTCACGGGCAAGCAGGTCCAGCTGAACATCCTCGAGGTCAAGAACCCCGAGACCGACGCTCAGCTGGTTGCCCAGGCCGTTGCCGAGCAGCTTTCCTCCCGCGTCTCCTTCCGCCGCGCCATGCGTAAGAGCATGCAGTCGGCGATGAAGGCCGGCGCCAAGGGCATCAAGATCCAGTGCGGCGGCCGCCTCGGCGGCGCCGAGATGTCCCGCTCGGAGTTCTACCGCGAGGGCCGCGTGCCCCTGCACACGCTCCGTGCGAACGTGGACTACGGCTTCTTCGAGGCCAAGACGACCTTCGGCCGCATCGGTGTGAAGGTCTGGATCTACAAGGGCGACGTCAAGAACATCGCCGAGGTCCGCGCCGAGAACGCTGCGGCCCGTGCGGGTAACCGCCCGGCCCGTGGCGGTGCCGACCGCCCGGCCCGTGGTGGCCGTGGTGGCGAGCGGCGCGGTCGCAAGCCGCAGCAGGCTGCCGGCGCCGAGGCCCCCAAGGCCGAGGCTCCCGCCGCCGCTCCGGCTGAGAGCACCGGAACGGAGGCCTGACCGAAATGCTGATCCCCCGTAGGGTCAAGCACCGCAAGCAGCACCACCCGAAGCGCAGCGGCGCTGCCAAGGGCGGCACGCAGGTTGCGTTCGGCGAGTACGGCATCCAGGCGCTCACCCCGGCGTATGTGACGAACCGCCAGATCGAGGCCGCTCGTATCGCCATGACGCGTCACATCAAGCGTGGTGGCAAGGTCTGGATCAACATCTACCCGGACCGTCCCCTCACCAAGAAGCCTGCCGAGACCCGCATGGGTTCCGGTAAGGGTTCTCCGGAGTGGTGGATCGCCAACGTCAAGCCCGGACGCGTGATGTTCGAGCTGTCGTACCCCAACGAGAAGATCGCCCGTGAGGCGCTGCTTCGTGCGGCCCACAAGCTGCCGATGAAGTGCCGGATCGTCAAGCGCGAGGCAGGTGAAGCGTGATGTCGGCCGGTACCAAGGCGTCCGAGCTGCGCGAGCTGGGCAACGAGGAGCTTCTGGGCAAGCTCCGCGAGGCCAAGGAAGAGCTGTTCAATCTCCGCTTCCAGGCGGCGACCGGTCAGCTCGAGAACCACGGTCGGCTGAAGGCCGTCCGTAAGGACATCGCGCGGATCTACACCCTGATGCGTGAGCGCGAGCTGGGCATCGAGACGGTGGAGAGCGCCTGATGAGTGAGAGCAACGTGACTGAGCAGACTGCAGAGGCCCGCGGCTTCCGCAAGACCCGTGAGGGTCTCGTCGTCAGCGACAAGATGGACAAGACCGTCGTCGTCGCTGTCGAGGACCGCGTCAAGCACGCGCTGTACGGCAAGGTCATCCGCCGTACCAACAAGCTCAAGGCGCACGACGAGCAGAACGCCGCGGGCGTCGGCGACCGCGTCCTCCTCATGGAGACCCGGCCGCTGTCCGCGACGAAGCGCTGGCGCGTCGTCGAGATCCTCGAGAAGGCCAAGTAGGTAATTCCCGCAAGGGAGTTACAAAAGTACGTTCCTGCGGGGCATCCCTCGCAGGACAGTTCCGCCAGGCTCCGGGAGCCGCTCCGCTGAGCGGCTCCCGGGGAACCGGCAGACAAACAGGAGATAGACGTGATCCAGCAGGAGTCGCGACTGCGCGTCGCCGACAACACTGGTGCGAAGGAAATCCTTTGCATCCGTGTGCTCGGTGGCTCCGGTCGCCGCTACGCGGGCATCGGTGACGTCATCGTCGCCACCGTCAAGGACGCGATCCCCGGTGGCAACGTGAAGAAGGGTGACGTCGTCAAGGCCGTCATCGTTCGCACCGTCAAGGAGCGCCGCCGTCCGGACGGCTCGTACATCCGCTTCGACGAGAACGCCGCCGTCATTCTGAAGAACGACGGCGACCCTCGCGGCACCCGTATCTTCGGCCCGGTCGGCCGTGAGCTGCGCGAGAAGAAGTTCATGAAGATCATCTCGCTCGCGCCGGAGGTGCTGTAAGCATGAAGATCAAGAAGGGCGACCTGGTCCAGGTCATCACCGGCAAGGACAAGGGCAAGCAGGGCAAGGTCATTGCCGCTTACCCGCGCGACGAGCGTGTCCTGGTCGAGGGTGTCAACCGGGTCAAGAAGCACACCAAGGCCGGTCCGACCGCTGGCGGTTCGCAGGCCGGCGGCATCGTCACCACCGAGGCGCCGATCCACGTCTCCAACGTCCAGCTGGTCGTTGAGAAGGACGGCCAGAAGGTCGTCACGCGTGTCGGTTACCGCTTCGACGACGAGGGCAACAAGATCCGCGTTGCCAAGCGGACGGGTGAGGACATCTGATGGCTACCACCACCACTCCGCGTCTGAAGCAGAAGTACCGCGAGGAGATCGCGGGCAAGCTGCGTGACGAGTTCAAGTACGAGAACGTCATGCAGGTTCCCGGCCTCGTCAAGATCGTGGTCAACATGGGTGTCGGCGACGCCGCCCGTGACTCGAAGCTGATCGAGGGCGCGATCCGCGACCTGACCACCATCACCGGTCAGAAGCCGGCCGTCACCAAGGCCCGCAAGTCCATCGCGCAGTTCAAGCTGCGTGAGGGCCAGCCGATCGGTGCCCACGTCACGCTCCGTGGCGACCGCATGTGGGAGTTCCTGGACCGCACCCTGTCGCTCGCGCTGCCGCGCATCCGCGACTTCCGCGGCCTGTCCCCCAAGCAGTTCGACGGCCGTGGCAACTACACCTTCGGTCTCACGGAGCAGGTCATGTTCCACGAGATCGACCAGGACAAGATCGACCGCACCCGGGGTATGGACATCACCGTGGTGACCACGGCGACCAACGACGCTGAGGGCCGTGCGCTCCTTCGTCACCTCGGCTTCCCGTTCAAGGAGGCGTGAGCGAGATGGCGAAGAAGGCTCTGATCGCTAAGGCTGCTCGCAAGCCCAAGTTCGGTGTGCGTGGCTACACCCGCTGCCAGCGCTGTGGCCGCCCGCACTCCGTGTACCGCAAGTTCGGCCTGTGCCGCGTGTGCCTTCGTGAGATGGCTCACCGTGGCGAGCTGCCGGGCGTGACCAAGAGCTCCTGGTAATCCCTGTAATAGGGGATTCCTGAAGCTCTCGGTAAGCATCTGGGTCGGCAGAAGCCCTTCTCCACGTGCCGTAGGCTTGTGGAGTTGGGCGTCTGCCGCGCCCTTACGACTTACTACGCCGTAGGTCCACCGCGCCGCACCCGTCCCGTCTCGGATCGGGGAGAGGGATGGCGCACCAGGAAACCCCGGCGAGAGAGGCCGAAGGCCAATTCATGACCATGACTGATCCGATCGCAGACATGCTTACGCGTCTGCGGAACGCGAACTCGGCATACCACGACTCCGTGACGATGCCGGCATCGAAGATCAAGTCTCACATCGCGGAGATCCTCCAGCAGGAGGGCTTCATCACGGGCTGGAAGGTCGAGGACGCCGAGGTCGGCAAGAACCTCGTTCTCGAGCTGAAGTTCGGCCCGAACCGTGAGCGCTCCATCGCGGGCATCAAGCGGATCTCCAAGCCCGGTCTCCGGGTTTACGCGAAGTCCACCAACCTGCCGAAGGTGCTCGGCGGCCTGGGCGTGGCGATCATCTCCACGTCGCACGGTCTCCTCACCGACAAGCAGGCCGGCAAGAAGGGCGTGGGTGGGGAAGTCCTCGCCTACGTCTGGTAGCGGAAGGGAACGGAGGAAACAGCTATGTCGCGTATTGGCAAGCTCCCCATCACGGTTCCCGCCGGCGTGGACGTCACCATCGACGGCCGTACGGTCTCGGTCAAGGGCCCCAAGGGCACGCTGACCCACACCGTTGTCGCGCCGATCGACATCGTCAAGGGTGAGGACGGCGTGCTGAACGTCACCCGTCCGAACGACGAGCGTCAGAACAAGGCCCTGCACGGCCTGTCCCGCACGCTGGTGGCGAACATGATCACCGGCGTGACCCAGGGTTACGTGAAGAAGCTCGAGATCAGCGGTGTCGGTTACCGCGTCACGGCCAAGGGCTCGAACCTCGAGTTCGCGCTCGGCTACAGCCACCCGATCGTCGTCGAGGCGCCCGAGGGAATCACCTTCAAGGTGGACTCCCCGACCCGCTTCCAGGTCGAGGGCATCGACAAGCAGAAGGTCGGCGAGGTTGCGGCCAACATCCGCAAGCTGCGCAAGCCCGACCCGTACAAGGCCAAGGGCGTCAAGTACGAGGGCGAAGTCATCCGCCGCAAGGTCGGAAAGGCGGGTAAGTAAGCCATGGCATACGGACAGAAGATCCTCAAGGGCGACGCCTACAAGCGCGCCGCGATCAAGCGCCGCCACATCCGGATTCGCAAGAACCTCTCCGGTACGGCGGAGCGTCCGCGTCTGGTCGTGACCCGCTCCAACCGCCACATCGTGGCGCAGGTGATCGACGACCTCAAGGGCCACACCCTGGCGTCCGCGTCCACCCTGGACGCGTCCGTCCGCGGCGGCGAGGGCGACAAGTCCTCGCAGGCCAAGCAGGTCGGCGCCCTGGTCGCCGAGCGTGCCAAGGCCGCCGGTGTCGAGGCTGTCGTGTTCGACCGTGGTGGCAACCAGTACGCCGGGCGCATCGCCGCCCTGGCGGACGCCGCCCGCGAAGCCGGGCTCAAGTTCTGAGCCTGCCGTAGCTAGCGGAAACGAAGAGAGGTAATTCCAATGGCTGGACCCCAGCGCCGCGGTGGCGGTGCCGGTGGCGGCGAGCGGCGGGACCGGAAGGGCCGTGACGGCGGCGCTGCTGCCGCCGAGAAGACCGCGTACGTTGAGCGCGTCGTCGCGATCAACCGCGTCGCCAAGGTTGTGAAGGGTGGTCGTCGCTTCAGCTTCACCGCGCTGGTCGTGGTGGGCGACGGTGACGGCACCGTGGGTGTCGGATACGGCAAGGCCAAGGAGGTGCCGGCCGCCATCGCCAAGGGTGTTGAGGAGGCCAAGAAGCACTTCTTCAAGGTCCCCCGCATCCAGGGCACCATCCCGCACCCGATCCAGGGTGAGAAGGCTGCCGGCGTCGTGCTGCTCAAGCCCGCGTCCCCCGGTACCGGTGTTATCGCCGGTGGTCCGGTGCGTGCCGTGCTCGAGTGCGCCGGTATCCACGACATCCTGTCGAAGTCGCTCGGCTCCGACAACGCGATCAACATCGTGCACGCCACCGTGGCGGCCCTCAAGGGCCTGCAGCGTCCCGAGGAGGTCGCGGCCCGCCGCGGTCTGCCGCTCGAGGACGTCGCTCCCGCGGCCCTGCTGCGTGCGCGTGCCGGGGCGGGTGCGTGATGGCTCAGCTCAAGATCACGCAGGTCAAGTCCTATATCGGCAGCAAGCAGAACCACCGTGACACCCTGCGCTCCCTTGGTCTCAAGGGCATCAACACGCAGGTCGTCAAGGAGGACCGCCCCGAGTTCCGCGGCATGGTGCACACCGTCCGCCACCTCGTGACGGTCGAGGAGGTCGACTGATCATGGCGGAGCAGAACCCGCTCAAGATCCACAACCTCCGTCCCGCCCCGGGCGCCAAGACCGCCAAGACCCGTGTGGGTCGTGGTGAGGCGTCGAAGGGTAAGACGGCCGGTCGTGGTACCAAGGGCACCAAGGCCCGTTACCAGGTTCCGGAGCGCTTCGAGGGTGGCCAGATGCCGCTCCACATGCGCCTCCCGAAGCTGAAGGGCTTCAAGAACCCGTTCAAGACCGAGTACCAGGTCGTGAACCTCGACAAGCTGGCCGCGCTCTACCCCGAGGGTGGCGAGGTCACCGTCGAGGGTCTGGTGGCCAAGGGTGCCGTTCGCAAGAACAGCCTCGTCAAGGTCCTGGGCCAGGGCGAGGTCTCCGTGGCGCTGCAGGTGACGGTCGACGCCGTCTCCGGCTCCGCCAAGGAGAAGATCACCGCCGCCGGCGGTACGGTCACCGAGCTGGTCTGAGTCCCTCAGGCTCCTCGATGACGTGAACGACCCGACCGGGGATACTCCACAAAAGGGGTATCCCCGGTTGGTCGTTCCAAGGGCAGTGGTCTCGCCGGTAAGGTGGCCTGCACTGTCCACTTTCACTGGGTGCCTCCCATGGGGCACTCTGAGCGGCAGTTGGCCGTTATTCATTCGTCGAACCTCAAGACCGTCACCCTTGACGCAGTTGCGCGGGGGTCGCAGGAGGCACCGTGCTCACCGCGTTCGCCCGGGCGTTCAGGACGCCCGACCTGCGCAAGAAGCTGCTCTTCACGCTGGCAATCATCGTGGTCTATCGGGTCGGTACCCACATCCCGATCCCCGGCGTCAACTACAAGGCCGTCCAGACGTGCGTGAAAGAGGCGTCCGGCAATCAGGGCCTCTTCGGTCTCGTCAACATGTTCAGCGGTGGCGCGCTGCTCCAGATCACGATCTTCGCGCTCGGCATCATGCCGTACATCACGGCGAGCATCATTCTGCAGCTGCTGACCGTCGTCATCCCGCGTCTGGAGGCCCTGAAGAAGGAAGGCCAGGCGGGTACCGCGAAGATCACGCAGTACACCCGTTACCTGACCGTGGCGCTCGCCATCCTTCAGGGCACGGGTCTCGTCGCCACCGCGCGCAGCGGCGCCCTGTTCGGCAGCTGCTCGGTGGGCGGCCAGATCGTCCCCGACCAGTCGATCTTCACCACCATCACGATGGTCATCTGCATGACGGCCGGTACGGCCGTCGTCATGTGGCTCGGTGAGCTGATCACCGACCGCGGCATCGGCAACGGCATGTCGATCCTGATGTTCATCTCGATCGCGGCGACCTTCCCGTCCGCGCTGTGGGCCATCAAGAAGCAGGGCACCCTGGCCGGCGGCTGGATCGAGTTCAGCACCGTCATCCTGGTCGGCCTGGTCATGGTCGCGCTGGTGGTCTTCGTGGAGCAGGCCCAGCGCCGCATCCCGGTGCAGTACGCGAAGCGCATGATCGGGCGCCGTTCCTACGGCGGTACGTCCACGTACATCCCGCTCAAGGTGAACCAGGCGGGTGTGATTCCCGTCATCTTCGCCTCGTCGCTGCTCTACATTCCGGCGCTGCTCGCTCAGTTCGCGGGGGGCAAGTCGGGCTGGAAGACCTGGGTCGAGCAGAACCTGACCAAGGGCGACCACCCGATTTACATCGCTTCGTACTTCTTGCTCATCGTATTCTTCGCGTTCTTCTACGTGGCGATCTCCTTCAACCCCGAGGAAGTCGCCGACAACATGAAGAAGTATGGTGGCTTCATCCCGGGCATCCGGGCTGGCCGACCGACCGCTGAGTACCTGAGCTACGTGCTCAACCGGATCACCTGGCCGGGTTCGCTGTATCTGGGTCTGATCGCTCTCGTACCGACAATGGCGTTGGTGGGCTTCGGGGCAAGCCAGAACTTCCCGTTCGGCGGGACCAGCATCCTCATCATCGTGGGTGTCGGCCTCGAGACGGTGAAGCAGATCGAGAGCCAGCTTCAGCAGCGCAATTACGAAGGGTTCCTCCGCTGATGCGTATCGTCCTCGTCGGGCCGCCGGGTGCCGGTAAGGGAACGCAAGCCGTCCGACTCGCCGAGAAGCTGGGCATCCCGCACATCTCGACGGGCGACCTGTTCCGCGCAAACATCAGCCAGCAGACCGAGCTGGGCAAGCTCGCGAAGTCCTACATGGATGCGGGGAACCTCGTACCCGACGAGGTCACCATCGCGATGGCCAAGGACCGCATGGAGCAGCCCGACGCGCAGAAGGGCTTCCTGCTGGACGGCTTCCCGCGGAACGTCTCGCAGGCCGAGGCGCTGGACGCGCTGCTGGAGTCCGAGGGCATCAAGCTGGACGCCGTCCTGGACCTCGAGGTCCCGGAGGAGGAGGTCGTCAAGCGGATCGCCGGCCGGCGCATCTGCCGCAACGACTCGTCCCACGTCTTCCACGAGACGTACAGCCCGGCCAAGCAGGAGGGCGCCTGCGACGTCTGCAGCGGTGAGCTGTACCAGCGCGACGACGACTCCGAGGAGACCGTCCGCACGCGGCTGGAGGTCTACCACACGCAGACCGAGCCGATCATCGACTACTACAAGTCGCAGGGCCTGGTCCGCACGATCTCCTCGCTGGGTCCGGTGGACGAGATCACCGAGCGGGCGCTGGAGGCGCTGAAGCGCGAGAAGGCCGACAACAAGTAGATCGCGGTCCTTCCGGCCGCGGCGCCCTCACGGGCGTCGCGGCCGTAGTGTTGTGTACGTAACCCAGCCGACGTGAGTGATGGAGAGCGCAGGCCCCCATGGTGCAGATCAAGAGCCCCGAGCAGATCGCCAAGATGCGTGCGGCGGGGCTGGTCGTCGCCGCCATCCACGCGGCCACCCGAGAGGCCGCGGTGCCCGGTGCCAGCACCAGGGATCTGGACGAGGTGGCCCGCAAGGTGCTCGCCGAGCACGGCGCGAAGTCGAACTTCCTCGGCTACGGCGGTTTCCCCGCGACCATCTGCACCTCGGTGAACGACGTGGTCGTCCACGGCATCCCGTCCGAGGACGTCGTCCTCAAGGACGGCGACATCATCTCCATCGACTGCGGCGCGATCGTCGACGGCTGGCACGGTGACGCCGCCTACACGGCCTTCGTGGGATCCGGTCACGCCCCGGAGCTGATCGAGCTCTCCCGGGTGACCGAGGAGTCGATGTGGGCCGGCATCGCGGCCATGAAGCAGGGCAACCGGCTCGTCGACGTCTCCCGTGCCATCGAGACGTACATCCGCCGCCAGCCGAAGCCCGGCGGCGGCAAGTACGGGATCATCGAGGACTACGGCGGCCACGGCATCGGCACCGAGATGCACATGGACCCGCACCTGCTGAACTACGTCGACCGCCGTCGCGGCAAGGGCCCCAAGCTGGTCCCCGGCTTCTGCCTCGCGATCGAGCCCATGGTCTCCCTCGGCACCCCCCGCACGGAGGTCCTGTCCGACGACTGGACCGTCATCACCACGGACGGCACCTGGTCCTCCCACTGGGAGCACTCGGTCGCCCTGACTGAGCAGGGCCCGCTGGTCCTGACGGCCCCCGACGGCGGCAAGGCCAAGCTGGCCGAGTTCGGCATCACCGCCGCGCCCGACCCGCTCGCCTGACGCGGCGGCCGGGCCGCGACGCCGGCCGGCGAATCGCCGCCCCCGGGCCGCCGTTTTCCGCGATCCCCTGGAATAGGGATCACCGGCATGGGGCAGACTTCCTCGATTCGTGTTTCCGGGTGCGCTGACGTAGACTGACTCGTCGGCTCTCGTGCACCCGCATGTCCGCATGCGCTCGCCACTCGCCCCCCGGGGCGAAAAGAGAGTCGATCAAGGTAGTCGATTCGAAGGGCGAAGCGTGGCCAAGAAGCAAGGTGCCATCGAGATCGAGGGCACTGTCGTCGAGTCTCTGCCGAACGCCATGTTCAAGGTCGAGCTCCAGAACGGCCACCAGGTCCTGGCACACATCAGCGGCAAGATGCGTATGCACTACATCCGCATCCTCCCTGACGACCGGGTCGTGGTGGAGCTGTCTCCGTACGACCTGACGCGTGGCCGGATCGTCTACCGGTACAAGTAGATCTTGCCCGCGCTTCGGGTCTCCCGGAGCGATGGCACTGACCCGGAGAACCTCACCAATGAAGGTCAAGCCGAGCGTCAAGAAGATCTGCGACAAGTGCAGGGTGATCCGCCGTCACGGTCGGGTCATGGTCATCTGCGAGAACCCGCGCCACAAGCAGCGCCAGGGCTGACGCAGGACCGATCCCTCTGCATCCATCGCAGAGATTCGCGCGACGCAAGCTGAATTTGTTCATACGCAGAACCCGAGTCTCTTGAGGCTCGACACCCCCGGTTCGGAGGCCGGGGACCCGGTCCGTACCTGGTACGGCGGGCTGGGAGCCGGTTCTGCGGAAGACCTCCGAAGATTCACCAGGAGCCATTGAATGGCACGCGTTTCCGGTGTTGACATCCCGCGCGAAAAGCGCGTGGAGGTCGCCCTCACCTACGTGTTCGGCATCGGCCGGACCCTCTCCCAGCAGACGCTGGCCGAGACCGGTATCGACCCGAACACTCGCGTCCGTGACCTGACCGAAGAGCAGCTGGTCGCGATCCGCGAGTACGTCGACAACAACATCAAGACCGAGGGTGACCTCCGTCGCGAGATCCAGGCCGACATCCGCCGCAAGGTCGAGATCGGTTGCTACCAGGGTCTCCGTCACCGTCGTGGTCTGCCCGTCCGCGGTCAGCGCACCAGCACGAACGCTCGTACCCGCAAGGGCCCGCGTCGCGCCATCGCCGGCAAGAAGAAGCCGGGCAAGAAGTAGTCCTCAGCGGACAACGCTTCATCAGCGGTCTTCGCTGTAGGACCGACCACCTCCCCGTAGGAGTTTGTAGATGCCCCCCAAGGGACGTCAGGGCGCTGCCAAGAAGGTGCGCCGCAAGGAAAAGAAGAACGTCGCTCACGGCCACGCGCACATCAAGAGCACGTTCAACAACACGATCGTCTCCATCACGGACCCGTCGGGCAACGTGATCTCCTGGGCCTCCGCCGGCCACGTCGGCTTCAAGGGCTCCCGGAAGTCCACGCCGTTCGCCGCGCAGATGGCCGCCGAGTCGGCTGCCCGCCGCGCCCAGGAGCACGGCATGCGCAAGGTCGACGTGTTCGTCAAGGGCCCGGGCTCCGGTCGTGAGACCGCGATCCGCTCCCTGCAGGCCACGGGCCTCGAGGTCGGCTCCATCCAGGACGTCACCCCGACCCCGCACAACGGCTGCCGCCCGCCGAAGCGCCGCCGCGTCTGAGGCCAGGCTGCTTTCAGGGTCCGGGCGGTACTGCTCCGTAAGGGGCGTACCGCCCGTACCCTTGCAGTACCCGCGCTTCTCACGGGCGCGGTTTCCGTCGGGCGTCAAATAGCGGGCGTCCACGAATGAAGGATCTGAATCACACATGCTGATCGCTCAGCGTCCCTCGTTGACCGAAGAGGTCGTCGACGAGTTCCGCTCCCGGTTCGTGATCGAGCCGCTGGAGCCGGGCTTCGGCTACACCCTCGGCAACTCGCTCCGCCGCACCCTCCTGTCGTCGATCCCCGGTGCCGCTGTCACCAGCATCCGCATCGACGGCGTCCTGCACGAGTTCACCACCGTGCCGGGCGTCAAGGAGGACGTCACCGACCTGATCCTCAACATCAAGCAGCTGGTCGTCTCCTCGGAGCACGACGAGCCGGTCGTGATGTACCTGCGCAAGCAGGGCCCGGGTCTGGTCACCGCCGCCGACATCGCGCCCCCGGCCGGTGTCGAGGTGCACAACCCCGACCTCGTCCTCGCCACGCTCAACGGCAAGGGCAAGCTGGAGATGGAGCTGACCGTCGAGCGCGGTCGCGGCTACGTCTCCGCCGTGCAGAACAAGCAGGTGGGCCAGGAGATCGGCCGTATCCCGGTCGACTCCATCTACAGCCCGGTGCTGAAGGTCACGTACAAGGTCGAGGCCACCCGTGTCGAGCAGCGCACCGACTTCGACAAGCTGATCGTCGACGTCGAGACCAAGCAGGCGATGCGTCCCCGTGACGCCATGGCCTCCGCCGGCAAGACCCTGGTCGAGCTGTTCGGTCTCGCCCGCGAGCTGAACATCGACGCCGAGGGCATCGACATGGGCCCGTCCCCGACGGACGCCGCCCTGGCCGCCGACCTGGCCCTGCCGATCGAGGAGCTCGAGCTCACCGTCCGGTCGTACAACTGCCTCAAGCGCGAGGGCATCCACTCCGTGGGTGAGCTCGTCGCCCGCTCCGAGGCCGACCTGCTCGACATCCGCAACTTCGGTGCGAAGTCGATCGACGAGGTCAAGGCGAAGCTGGCCGGCATGGGCCTGGCCCTGAAGGACAGCCCGCCCGGATTCGACCCGACCGCCGCCGCCGACGCCTTCGGTGCCGACGACGACGCGGACGCCGGTTTCGTCGAGACCGAGCAGTACTGAGCGCTCCGCGAGGAGCCCGGTTCTGCGACTGCGGGCCGGCCGTGGCCGGTCGCGCAGTTCCCCGCGCCCCTATTCGGGGCGCGGGGTCTCCGACAGACAACCGTCTGCTCGGATACTGACCCCGGTACCTGATACGGCCGGGGCAGACACACAGGAGAAGAACAATGCCGAAGCCCACCAAGGGTGCCCGTCTGGGCGGCAGCGCCGCGCACGAGAAGCTGCTCCTCGCGAACCTCGCGAAGGCGCTCTTCGAGCACGGCCGTATCACCACCACCGAGGCGAAGGCCCGCCGCCTGCGCCCGTACGCCGAGCGTCTGGTCACCAAGGCGAAGAAGGGCGACCTTCACAACCGCCGTCAGGTGCTCCAGGTGATCACGGACAAGAGCATCGTCCACACGCTCTTCACCGAGATCGGCCCGCGCTACGAGAACCGTCCGGGTGGCTACACCCGCATCACCAAGATCGGTAACCGCCGTGGCGACAACGCGCCCATGGCCGTCATCGAGCTGGTCGAGGCGCTGACGGTGCAGCAGAAGGCCGTGGGTGAGGCCGAGGCCGCCACCAAGCGTGCGGTCAAGGAGTCGGACGAGGCCAAGGCGCAGGAGACCACCGAGGCTCCGGCCGAGGCTCCGGCCGAGGAGTCGAAGGACGCCTGAGGCTCTGCCTGACGCGGGAAGCGGGTTCGCCCTCCGGGGCGGGCCCGCTTTCGCGTACTTGAGAGGATTCCTGTGTGAGTGACGAAGTACAGCCCGGACACGTACGCATCCGCCTCGACCTCTCCTACGACGGCACCGACTTCCACGGCTGGGCCAAGCAGGCCGGCGGCAGGCGGACCGTGCAGGGGGAGATCGAGGACGCTCTGCGGACCGTGACACGGTCGAAGGAGACGTACGAACTGACGGTGGCCGGGCGGACCGACGCCGGGGTGCACGCGCGCGGCCAGGTCGCGCACGTCGACCTGCCCGCCGAGCTGTGGGCGGAGCACCGCGAGAAGCTGCTGAAACGGCTCGCCGGACGGCTGTCCAAGGACGTCCGGGTGTGGCGGCTCAGCGAGGCCCCGGCCGGCTTCAACGCCCGCTTCTCGGCCGTCTGGCGGCGCTACGCCTATCGCGTCACCGACAACCCCGGCGGAGTGGACCCCCTGCTGCGGGGCCATGTCCTCTGGCACGACTGGCCGCTCGACGTGGAGGCGATGAACGAGGCCGCGCGGAGGCTCGTCGGCGAGCACGACTTCGCCGCCTACTGCAAGCGGCGCGAGGGCGCGACCACGATCCGCACCCTCCAGGAGCTGAGCCTGGTGCGCGGCGGGGACGGGGTCGTCACCGCCACGGTGCGGGCCGACGCCTTCTGCCACAACATGGTGCGCTCGCTGATCGGCGCGCTGCTGTTCGTGGGGGACGGGCACCGGGGGCCGGAGTGGCCCGGGAAGGTGCTGGCCGCCGGGGTGCGGGACAGCGCCGTGCACGTCGTACGGCCGCACGGGCTGACCCTGGAGGAGGTCGGCTACCCCGCCGACGAACTGCTGGCCGCCCGGAACAAGGAGGCCCGGAACAAGCGATCGCTTCCGTCGGCGGGGTGCTGCTGAGCTACCGGTTCGCCGCCGCGGAGGCCTGTGCCTGGCCGCGGCGGTGGATCTGGTTGACGGTGAACTGGGCCAGGTCGTCGCCGGTGCGGAACACCTTGGTGTCCTTGGTGGTGACGTTCTTGCCGCCGGTGAAGCCGCTGATCGTGAAGTAGGCGTAGCGGCCGTAGGCGTTCGTGGTCGTCCGGCAGATCGCGGAGTCGCAGAAGTTCTTGATGCCCTTGCCGGCCAGGGAGTTCACCAGGTTCTTCTCGCTGCCCGCCTGGGACTTGACCTTCGTGGCCTGCGCCTCGTCGTCGAAGACCGCGACACCGACCGTGACGGCGATGTCGCCGTTGACGTAGCTCACCCGCATCAGCCGGCTGCAGCCGTTGGCCGTGAGGATCTTCGGCAGATTGCCGCCGGTGGCCGAGGCGCAGTTCCTGGTGTCGGCGGTGGCGCCCTTCTTGTACACCGTCTCGCCCATGGTGAGCTGTGTGCCCGGGAAGAGCGTCTCCGGGCTCAGCGGGGCGGTGTCCTTCTTGGCGCTGGCTATGAAGTCCTTCGGGTCCAGCGGCGGCGGGGCGCTGGTGGGCGCGAAGGACGGTGCCGTGGCCGAGCCGCTGGGCAGGGAGGCGCTGGCGGGCAGATTGGACGGCTTGCCCGAGGCGCCGTTGTCGCCGTTCGCGGAGACCACGGCCATCGCGACGGCCGTGCCGACGCCGATCGTGGCCAGCGCGCCTCCGCCGATGAACAGCAGCCGGCGACGCTTGTTCCGCGTCTCGGACGCCTCGGCGAGCGCGGCCCAGTCGGGGGTGCCGTCGTCACCGCCGCTGTTCCAAGGCTGCTGGGAATTAGGTTTCCAGGGATCCCACTGAGACTGGGGTCCCCCCTGCCCGTAACTCATGGGGCGCATCTTAGACGGGGGGCGGCCGATACTGGAGCGCGAGCGGCGGCATGCGACCTTTGTCCATCGGCATGCCTCGTTTTGACCCGTCCGGGGGCGTCCAGGTAACCTGCTTCTTCGTTGTGTATTGGCTTGCTCATTCTCACGGGACGGGCCCTTACACCGGTTCACCAAACCGATGACCAGCAACCCCACGTACGCGGTATGCGTCGCCGCAGTGGCTCAGGCTGTCGTGATCGTTTCGGTGACCTTGTTTAGGACCATTCACTCGAAGCGAAGGCTACGAACCGTGCGTACGTACAGCCCCAAGCCCGGCGATGTGACGCGCCAGTGGCACGTCATCGACGCTCAGGACGTTGTTCTGGGCCGTCTCGCCACCACCGCCGCGACCCTCCTCCGGGGTAAGCACAAGCCGATCTACGCGCCGCACGTCGACGCTGGTGACTTCGTCATCATCATCAACGCCGACAAGGTGCACCTGTCCGGCAACAAGCGGACCCAGAAGATGGCGTACCGCCACTCCGGCTACCCGGGCGGTCTGCGCTCCGTCCGCTACGACGAGCTGCTGGACAAGAACCCGGAGAAGGCCGTCGAGAAGGCCGTCAAGGGCATGCTCCCCAAGAACTCCCTGGGCCGTCAGATGCTCTCGAAGCTGAAGGTCTACAAGGGTGACCAGCACCCGCACGCTGCCCAGCAGCCGGTGCCGTTCGAGATCACCCAGGTCGCGCAGTAAGTCCGGCCACCCCCTAAGACTGACAGAGAATCTGAGGAGAATCGTGGCCGAGACCACTGCCGAGCAGCCGCTCGAAGAGCTTGACATCGACAGCTACACCACCGAGTCCGAGGTCCCCGTCGAGGGTGAGTACACCTCGGAGTCGATGGCGTCCCGTTTCGGTGAGCCCCAGCCGGCCGCCGGCCTGGGCCGTCGCAAGAACGCCATCGCCCGCGTCCGGATCGTCCCGGGCACCGGCAAGTGGAAGATCAACGGTCGCACCCTCGAGGACTACTTCCCGAACAAGGTGCACCAGCAGGAAGTCAACGAGCCCTTCAAGGTGCTCGAGCTCGAGGGCCGCTACGACGTCATCGCCCGTATCGCGGGTGGCGGCGTCTCCGGTCAGGCCGGTGCGCTCCGTCTCGGTGTCGCCCGTGCGCTGAACGAGGCCGACGTCGACAACAACCGCGGCCCGCTGAAGAAGGCCGGCTTCCTCAAGCGCGACGACCGTGCGGTCGAGCGCAAGAAGGCCGGTCTGAAGAAGGCCCGCAAGGCCCCGCAGTACAGCAAGCGCTAATCACAGCGGCCTGCTCGTACTCCGAACGCCCCGGCGGCACGCCTCTGTGCCGTCGGGGCGTTCGTTTATCCCAGCCCAAGGGCGTATAACGACACAAGACGCTCAAGGGCTTGTGTGATCGGGTGTCGTGGCGTCTGCCATGATTCCCGGCAGCATGGACGCTTCCTCAGGAGGACAAGTGGGACGACTCTTCGGTACGGACGGCGTGCGCGGTGTCGCCAACGCGGACCTGACGGCCGAGATGGCGCTCGGTCTGTCCGTGGCGGCGGCGCACGTGCTGGCCGAGGCGGGCACCTTCGAGGGCCACCGGCCGAAGGCCGTGGTCGGACGGGACCCGCGCGCGTCCGGGGAGTTCCTGGAGGCGGCCGTGGTCGCGGGCCTGGCCAGCGCGGGCGTGGACGTCCTGCGGGTCGGAGTGCTGCCGACGCCGGCGGTGGCGTTCCTGACCGGCGTGCTCGGCGCCGACCTCGGCGTGATGCTCTCCGCCAGCCACAACGCCATGCCGGACAACGGCATCAAGTTCTTCGCCCGCGGGGGCCACAAGCTCGCCGACGAGCTCGAGGACCGGATCGAGTCGGTGTACGAGTCCCACCGCCACGGCGAGCCCTGGGAGCGGCCCACCGGTGCCGGGGTCGGACGGGCGCGTTCGTACGACGAGGGCTTCGAGAACTACGCCGGTCACCTCCTCGGCGCGCTGCCGAACCGGCTCGACGGCCTGAAGATCGTCCTGGACGAGGCACACGGCGCGGCCTCGGGGGTCTCGCCGGAGGTGTTCTCGCGGGCCGGCGCCCAGGTCGTCACGATCGGTGCCGAGCCGGACGGGCTCAACATCAATGACGGCTGCGGCTCCACCCACCTGGAGAAGCTGAAGGCGGCCGTTGTCGAGCAGGGCGCCGACCTCGGCATCGCGCACGACGGTGACGCCGACCGCTGCCTCGCCGTGGACCACACCGGCGAGGAGGTGGACGGCGACCAGATCCTCGCCGTGCTCGCGCTGGCGATGCGGGAACGCTCCGAGCTGCGCTCCGACACCGTCGTCGCGACGGTCATGTCGAACCTGGGCTTCAAGCTGGCGATGGAGCGGGAGGGCATCCACCTCGTACAGACCGCCGTCGGCGACCGGTACGTGCTGGAGGAGATGAAGGAGAAGGACTACGCCCTCGGCGGCGAGCAGTCCGGACACGTGATCATCCTCGACCACGCGACGACCGGGGACGGCACGCTGACCGGGCTGCTGCTGGCGGCACGGGTCGCGCAGACCGGCCGTACGCTGCGGGAGCTGGCGTCGGTGATGGAGCGCCTGCCGCAGATCCTGATCAACGTCCCGGACGTGGACAAGTCCCGGGTGAAGACCTCGGCGGATCTCGCCGCCGCGGTTGCCGAGGCGGAGCGCGAGCTGGGGGAGACCGGGCGCGTGCTGCTGCGTTCCTCGGGGACCGAGCCGCTGGTACGGGTGATGGTCGAGGCGGCCGACATCGACCAGGCCAGGTCCGTCGCCGGACGCCTCGCCGACGCGGTGAAGTCGGCCCTGGGCTGAGCTTCCCGGCCCTCTCGGCTAGGTCTTTTCGACGTTCGGTCGCTGCCGCCGCTGCCTGGCCCAGAACCACTTCTGGGCCAGGAGGGTCAGGATGCCGGCCAGGACGATGCCGAGCAGGTTCAGCAGGAGCTGGTTCGTCGAGCCGACCGTCTGGGCGGTGTCGCCGTAGGCGAGGGCGACGGCCGCGTTGGCGGCGGCGGGCACGGTCGTCACCGAGATGGCCACGCCCACCAGCGCGCCCGACTTGGCGGAGGTCAGGGACAGGGTGCCGGCGATCCCGGCCAGCACCGCCACGACGAACGAGAAGGCGTCGGGGGCGTAGACGAACGCCGTGTTGGGGCGCTCGCCCTCCAGCCCCGACCGGTGGAAAAGCCCGATGGCGTCCATGAAGAGACTGAAGCCGACCGTCACCGCCATCGCCGCCGCGAAGCCCACGAGCAGCGCGGTCACCGAGCGCAGCGCCAGGCGCGGGCGGCGCTGCACCAGGGCCGTGCAGATGCCGGCCAGCGGACCGAACTCCGGGCCGACCGCCATCGCGCCCACGATCAGGACGGCGTTGTCCAGCACCACGCCGCAGGCCGCGATCATGGTGGCCAGGGTGAGGAACGCGACGTAGGTGACCGACAGGGTCGACTCCTCGTGCGTCGCCTCCGTCAGGTGCTCCCACAGCACCGCGTCCGCGGCCTCGCCGGGCGCCTCGTCCTCGGCCTTCTCGGCCCGCCGGGACAGCGACAGGTCGATGTTCTCGACCGCGATGGAGCCCGTCCGTTCCAGGTCCAACCGCTGCAGGGCGCTGAGGAGTTCGTCGCCCGCCTCGCGTGCCACGTCGCACTGGACGACGTCCCCGGCGGGGTCGCGGGCGGCGCCCGGCAGCACCACGAGATGGGCGGTGCCGACCGTCGTCCCGATCAGCCGCACCACCTCGTCCGTCTTCTCGGCCGGGGTGATCAGGCGCAGATGCAGCATGGCGCCTTTCTAACAGGCTTCCATGCACACGTCATACCTGGGCCGGCCGTGTCCGCAACCTAGAGCTTGCGCAGCCGCAGCCGCTGCACCTTGTGGTCGGCGCCCTTGCGGACGACGAGGGTGGCGCGGCCGCGGGTGGGCGCGATGTTCTCGACCAGGTTGGGTTTGTTGATCGTGCGCCACAGGGTGCGGGCGTAGTCGAGGGCCTCGTCCTCGGACACCTGGGTGTACTTGCGGAAGTACGAGTCCGGTTTCTGGAAGGCGGTCCGGCGCAGCTTCCTGAAACGGCTGAGGTACCAGCTCTCGATGTCCTCGGCGCTCGCGTCGACGTACACGCTGAAGTCGAAGTAGTCGGCGAGGCCGACCCGGGTGCGGCCGTCCTTTCCGGGCAGGGCGGGCTGCAGCACGTTGAGCCCTTCGACGATCAGGATGTCCGGGCGGCGCACGGTGAGCCGGCTGTCCGGGACGATGTCGTAGATCAGGTGGGAGTAGACGGGGGCCGTCACCTCGTCCTTGCCCGCCTTGATGTCGGCGACGAAGCGGGTCAGCGCCCGGCGGTCGTACGACTCGGGGAAGCCCTTGCGCGACATCAGGCCGCGGGACTCCAGCTCCCTGGTGGGCAGCAGGAACCCGTCGGTCGTCACCAGTTCGACGCGGGGGTGCTCGGGCCAGCGGGACAGCAGGGCCTGCAGCAGCCGGGCGACGGTGGACTTGCCGACCGCCACCGAACCGGCGACGCCTATCACGAACGGGGTGCCGGACTGTGAACCCTGTTCGCCGAGGAAGGTGTTGAGCGCGCTTCGCAGGCCGTCCGTGGCGCCGACGTAGAGGTTGAGCAGACGCGACAGCGGGAGGTAGATGTCCCGCACCTCGTCGAGGTCGATGACGTCGCCGAGTCCGCGCAGCTTCTCCACCTCCTCGGCGGTGAGCGGCAGTGGCGTCTTGTCCCGCAGCGCACTCCACTCGGCACGCGTGAGGTCGACGTAGGGAGTCGCCTCCGGCCTGGACCGGTGGGCGCTCCTGGGCATCGGGGAGACCGGTGAGATCACAGTCCATTGTTAACGGAGTTTGAACAGGGGTGCGGGGTGGGGTGCGTCACGTGGACCGTCCGCCGGCCCCGAAGGCGGTCCCCCTCCGCATGGTGGGAGGGGGACCGCGACGGGTTCCGAGCAGCTTGCCGCGGCAGCCTCCTCGACGGCCTTCACCAGGCCGCCCGCGAGGTCGTACGCGTTCTCGCGGTAGAAGCCGAGTTGAGTGTGGAACGCCTCCTCCGACGCGAACATGCTGTGCACGGACAACAGGACGGCATGCAGGATGTGCAGGTCTTCCAGCGAGAGAACCACCTGATCGCCACTGCTCACCCTGGCGTGCAGCTGCTCAAGGCGCTCCCTGCCACACCCCGCCCACACGGTGAGGGCGGGTTCGCCCTCCCGCCGATAGGCCAGCCACGGCAGCAACTCGTCGAGGAGAGCACGCTGGGCTCCGACGAAGCGAACGGAGTACTTCGTGCCCTCCCGCCGCACGATCGGCTTGGCCCTCACGGGGTGCCGCCCCCGGGGCTCTTGAGGACGAGGCGACTCTCTTGTATGCCCCTCTCCCACTGCTCGACGGTGTACTGATAAGCGTGGATGTTGTAGGCCAGATCCTTCAGGTTGTGCCCGATTCCCGGGATCTCGTGGTCGAGGGAGTTCGCGGTTCCGTCGTGCATGCGCTGGGCGTTGTAGTCCACGCCTTCGGCGATGTCCAGGCCGTAGCGGGACTCGATCTCCTGGTAGAGGGCGTCGTCGAGGAGGCTGTCGCAGCCGCGTATGGAATGGTCAGGTTCCGCACGCGCGGCGACACGATAGGCGCAGGTGGCTCCGGCCGTACAGGTGTTCTGGTCCGCGGAGTGGGTCTTGGCGTGAAACCCGCCGACCCCGGGCCCGCCGCGGCCCCGGCCCTGGAAGCCCGACGTCGCTAGAAGATTCTGTGTTCTTCCGGTGGGTGTCCGGTGTTCCAGCAGGTCGGATTCTGTGGCGGAAGGCGGCTTGAATTCGCCCTCTGGGATCGGGCCCGCCACCCCGGGCGACCCCTTCGTGCACCGGTGGGAATTTCTGATTTCGGGCACGCGGCGGCTCTTTCGGGGGGCCGGTCGCCCGTAGGCTGCGGCACATGTGCGGAATCGTGGGATACGTGGGGTCGCAGTCGGCGCTCGATGTCGTGATGGCCGGGCTGAAGCGGCTGGAGTACCGGGGTTACGACTCGGCGGGTGTCGCCGTGCTCGCGGACGGCGGGCTGGCCGCGGGAAAGAAGGCCGGGAAGCTGGTCAACCTGGAGAAGGAGCTCGTCGACCGGCCGCTGCCGTCGGGTACGACGGGTATCGGCCACACGCGCTGGGCCACCCACGGCGGGCCCACGGACGCCAACGCCCACCCGCACCTCGACAACGCGGGCCGGGTCGCCGTCGTGCACAACGGCATCATCGAGAACTTCGCGGCGCTGCGGGCCGAACTGGCCGAGCGCGGGCACGAGCTCGCGTCCGAGACGGACACCGAGGTCGTCGCGCACCTGCTGGCGGAGGAGTTCTCGTCCAGCGCCGATCTCGCCGAGGCCATGCGGCTGGTGTGCCGGCGCCTGGACGGCGCGTTCACGCTGGTCGCGGTGCACGCCGACGCGCCGGACGTGGTCGTGGGCGCCCGCCGCAACTCGCCCCTGGTGGTGGGCGTCGGCGAGGGCGAGGCGTTCCTGGCCTCCGACGTCGCCGCGTTCATCGAGCACACCCGCTCGGCGATCGAGCTGGGCCAGGACCAGGTGGTGGAGCTGCGCCGGGACGGGGTCACGGTGACCGGCTTCGACGGCCGTCCCGCCGAGGTGCGTTCGTACCACGTGGACTGGGACGCGTCGGCCGCCGAGAAGGGCGGCTACGACTACTTCATGCTCAAGGAGATCGCCGAGCAGCCCAAGGCGGTCGCCGACACCCTGCTCGGGCGCATCGACACGGCCGGCTCCCTGACGCTGGACGAGGTCCGGATCACGCCGTCGGAGCTGCGCGAGGTGGACAAGGTCGTCATCGTCGCCTGCGGCACTGCCTTCCACGCCGGCCTGATCGCCAAGTACGCCATCGAGCACTGGACGCGCATCCCGTGCGAGGTGGAGCTGGCGAGCGAGTTCCGCTACCGGGACCCCATCCTCGACGGGCGCTCCCTGGTCATCGCCATCTCCCAGTCCGGCGAGACCATGGACACCCTGATGGCGCTGCGGCACGCCCGCGAGCAGGGCTCCAAGGTGCTGGCGATCTGCAACACCAACGGCTCGACGATCCCGCGTGAGTCGGACGCGGTGCTGTACACCCACGCCGGGCCGGAGGTGGCCGTCGCCTCCACCAAGGCGTTCCTGACCCAGTTGGTGGCGTGCTACCTGGTGGCCCTGTACCTGGGCCAGGTGCGCGGCACCAAGTGGGGCGACGAGATCAGCGCCGTCATCAAGGACCTGTCCCACATCGCCGGCGCCGTCGACCGGGTGCTGGAGACCATGGAGCCGGTACGGGCGCTCGCGCGGTCGCTGGCCGGCAAGAACACGGTGCTGTTCCTGGGCCGGCACGTGGGCTATCCGGTCGCCCTGGAGGGCGCGCTCAAGCTCAAGGAACTCGCCTACATGCACGCCGAGGGCTTCGCGGCGGGTGAGCTGAAGCACGGTCCGATCGCGCTGATCGAGGAGGACCTGCCCGTCGTGGTGGTCGTGCCGTCGCCGCGCGGCCGGTCGGTCCTCTACGACAAGATCGTCTCCAACATCCAGGAGATCCGGGCGCGCGGGGCACGGACGATCGTGATCGCGGAGGAGGGTGACGAGGCGGTGGTCCCCTACGCCGACCACCTGATCCGCATCCCGGCCACGCCCACCCTGCTGCAGCCGCTGGTGGCCACGGTGCCGCTCCAGGTCTTCGCCTGCGAGCTGGCCACGGCCCGGGGCAACGAGGTCGACCAGCCGCGGAACCTGGCGAAGTCCGTCACGGTGGAGTGACCTGCCCACGGCCGCGCACCCGCGCCCCATAGGGTCTGCCCATGAGCATCATCGGGGTCGGTATCGACGTCGCCGAGATCGATCGGTTCCGGGCGTCGCTGGATCGGACGCCTGGGCTGGCCGATCGGCTGTTCGTCGACAGTGAGTTGCTGCTGCCCAGCGGGGAGCGGCGCGGCATCGCGTCCCTCGCGGCCCGGTTCGCGGCCAAGGAGGCGCTGGCCAAGGCGCTGGGCGCGCCGCCGGGGCTGCACTGGACCGACGCCGAGGTGTACGTCGAGGACAGCGGTCAGCCGCGGCTGCGGGTGAGGGGGACCGTCGCCGCCAAGGCGGCGGAGCTCGGGGTGCGCTCCTGGCACGTGTCTCTCAGCCACGACGCCGGGATCGCCTCGGCCGTGGTGGTCGCCGAGGGCTGAGCGCCACGGGTGGCTCCGGCAGGCCCCGGGTGTGGCGGACGGCCTTTCCGGGGCAGACTCCAAGCCATGCGTACTGCGTACAGCGTGGAGACGGTGAGGGCGGCCGAGCGGGAGCTGATGGCACGGCTGCCGGAGGGGGCGCTGATGCAGCGGGCCGCCGCCGGGCTGGCCGCCGCCTGCGCCGACCTGCTCGGGCGGGTCTACGGCCGGCGGGTGGTGCTGCTCGTCGGCAGCGGGGACAACGGCGGCGACGCGTTGTACGCGGGCGCCCGGCTGGCGCGGCGGGGCGCGGGCGTCACGGCCGTACTGCTGGCGCCGCCCGAGCGCACCCACCCGGGCGGTCTCGCGGCGCTGCGCCGCGCGGGCGGCTCCGTCACGGCGCCCGGCCGCGCCGAGGAGTGGATCGCGCGGGCCGACCTCGTGGTGGACGGCGTCGTCGGCATCGGCGGCAAGGGCGGGCTGCGGCCGGAGGCCGAGGCACTGGCGGACGCGGTCGGGCGGTCGGGGGCCGCCGTCGTCGCGGTGGACCTGCCGAGCGGGGTGGAGGCCGACACCGGGGAGGTGCGGGGCGCGGCGGTCCGCGCCGACCTCACCGTCACCTTCGGTACGCACAAGCCGGGGCTGCTGATCGACCCGGGGCGCGAGTACGCCGGAACCGTGCGGCTGGTCGGCATCGGTCTCGTCCTGCCGCCCGTCGCCGAGCTGGAGGCGCTGCAACACGCGGACGTGGCACGGCTGTTGCCGCGCCCGGCGGCGGAGAGCGACAAGTACCGGCGGGGCGTGGTCGGGATCGCCGCCGGGTCGGCGCGCTATCCGGGGGCCGCCGTGCTGGCCGTCTCCGGGGCGCTGCGCGGCGGGGCCGGCGCCGTGCGGTACGTCGGGCCCGCCGCGGACGCGGTGATCGCCCGGTTCCCCGAGACGCTCGTGTCCGACCAGGGCCCGGCGAAGGCCGGCCGGGTGCAGGCGTGGGTCGTCGGACCCGGTGCCGGGGACGACGCGGCGACCGTGGCGGAGGTGCTGGACACCGATGTGCCGGTGCTGCTCGACGCCGACGGGCTGCGGCTGGCGGAGCGGGACGCGGTGCGCGGACGTACGGCGCCGACGCTGATGACCCCGCACGCGGGGGAGGCGGCGGCGCTGCTCGGGGTGCGCCGGGAGGAGGTCGAGGGGGCCCGGCTGGCCGCGGTGCGGGAGCTGGCGGCGGTGTACCGGGCGACCGTGCTGCTGAAGGGCTCGACGACGCTGGTCGCCGACCCGCGGGGCGGCGCGGTGCGGGTGAACGCCACGGGCACGGGCTGGCTGGCCACCGCCGGGAGCGGTGACGTGCTGTCGGGGCTCGCCGGTTCGCTGTTGGCCTCCGGGCTGTCCGCGCTGGACGCGGGGAGCGTGGCGGCGTATCTGCACGGGCTGGCCGGACGGTTCGCCGCTTCGGGGGCGCCGGCCGGGGCGCACGACATCGCGGAGCGGCTGCCCCAGGCGTGGCGGGACGTCCGGGACGCCCTGGGCTGAGCACCGTGAGGAAGACGAAGGGCCGGCGCACCGTGGGGGAGGCGCGCCGGGCCCTCGCCGGCCTCCGGGTCAACGCACCGTGAAAGCGGGTGACTTGCCGGTGATCGGGGTGATGGTGCCGAGCAGGTTCCGGGCGTCGCCGTGGTACACGATCCGGTACGTACCGGGGGTGGTGTCCTGCGGGATGTCCCAGGTGATGGTGACATTGGAGGCGGCGACGCCGTAGCGCTCCCAGTGGAACCTGGTCACCCAGTCGCCGTCGTCGGCGATCCGGTGCCAGGTCCCGCCGGAGTCCTGGCGCTGGATCTCCAGGTATGTGCCGCCCCGGTGCAGGTCGTTGCCCGGGTGGGCGCCCGCGAAGACGGCCCGGGCCCGGTCGCCGGCCCGGTAGCCGTCCTGGGGCGTCTCCAGCACGTCCCCGAACGACTTGAGGACCGGCGGCGCGTCCAGCACCACCCCGGGCTGCAGGGAGAGCGCCTTGCCGGACAGGTCCGGTGCCTTGGGGCCGAGGGGCACCTGGGTGCCGTCGCGCAGCGCGGTGGCGAGGGCGGCCGCCGTCTGCTGCAGCGCCGGGAGCTGCCAGCGGCCGAACAGGGTGCTGCCGCCCTCGTACTGCTGGGAGTCGTACTCCTCGGGGGTGGTCAGGTAGTGGAAGTAGGAGTTGGCGTATCCGGCGACCAGTACGTCGTCGAGGTCGGCGCCGACGATTCCGGCGACCGTGCGCCGCAGCCGCAGGCCCGCGCAGATGGTGACCTCGCCCGGGATGCCGACGAGATACAGCCGGCCGATGCGCACCAGCATCACCGGCACCCGTTCCTGCACCCACGGGTAGACGCGGTTCATCTCCCCGATGGGCACGAAGACGTCCTTCGGTGCCTGCGCCTCCCTCAGCTCCGGCGAGACGGTGTAGATCACGGAGTCGGACACCGCGTCCCAGAAGGGGTTCTCGCCCTCCTCGAACCCGGGGAAGGCCGGCCCGTCCTCCATGCTCCCGGCGGCCATGGAGGCGCCGATGCAGGGCTTCGAGGTGCGGTGGGTCCGCCCGTCGCCGGTGAACTCGGGGCGCACCGTGACGTCGGACAGGTCGATGTACACCAGCCGGGAGTCCACCGGGCCGGACAGCCTGACGCCCGGCTGGTGCAGCTGCGCCGCGGCGGCCTCGTACTGCCGGAGCCCGCTGGCGTGGGTGTGGGCGAAGTCCTCCGGTGTGGTCGGCGGCTTCAGGTCGAGATTGGGGGACATGTCGCCGCTGTTGGTCTGGGCGAACGCCGAGACGAACGCCGGGGAGCCGTCGGCCAGGTAGTCGACGCCGCTGACCTCCCGCTCCCAGTGGTAGGCGGCGAACCCCTTGTTGTCGGCGCTGATCAGGCGGTTGTCCCCGGACATGCTGGTGCCGTGCACCGGGAACCAGTTGATGGCGCCCACCGCCCGGCCGGCCCGCTCCACCCGCAGCAGCGCGGTGTGCGGATCGACGGCGTCCGGGAAGTGGTCGCGGTCGGCCTTCGGGTTGCGGTCGAAGGCCACCCGGGAGCGGTTGGCGCTGGCCCCGGTCAGGGTCCCGTGGCTGAGGACGAGGTCGGACGGTGCCAGGTCGTCGTGGGCACGCCGGGCGGCCTCGACGAGACCGTCCGCCACGGCCTCGAAGGTCTTGCGGTGGAACCCGAACGTGGTCGCGTTGTACAGCAGATGGTGCGAGTAGCCGCCGGGACCGGCGTGGGTGTGGGTGGCGGTGATGAGCACGTTCTGCTCGGTGTAGAGGTCGCCGTACCGCGCGGCGAGTCGCCGCAGCACCTCCTGGTGCACGCTCTCGAAGATCATTGGCGAGTCCGCGACGATCAGCATGACGCGCCGGCCGGAGGCCCGGTCCACCACCACGAACCCGCGGGCCCGCAGCCGGGTGTGCAGTCCGGCGGCCTGCTGGTCGAACCGGCCGTAGCCCATCATGCCGACCTCGGCGACCTCGCCGGTGGCGTCGGCGACGCCCCGCCCGACGAGGTAGGCGGTGTCACCACCGGACGGCGTGTCAGCCTCGGACGACGTGCCGCCGGCGGTCGCGGCGCCGGCCGGGCCCGGGCCGGCCAACTGGGCGCCCGCCAGGCCGAGGCCGGTGAGGGCCCCCGCCGCCAGGACAGTGCGCCGGCTGCGGTCGGGGCGTTCCGTGGACATCTGCTGCTCCTCGGCTCGGTGGGGGGAGTACGAACGCGAAGTACGAACACGCCAGGAACTTGAACAATGTTCAAGTTTTCCGTGCGCCATTGCTACACCTGCCGCCGCGGACGCCGCAAGACTCGTGCGGCAACCTCCACGCGGTCGTCGTGCCTTCGCCGCGACGTCCGCGCGGGCGCCCTTCGGCGGCCTTCGGCCGGTGCGCCCGGGGGCCGCCGTGGTCCTCTGAGACACTGGGGGCGCCATGAGTGAGACTGTTGCTGAGCCGACCGCGCCTCTGCGGGCCCGGGCCGAGATCGATCTGGCCGCCCTGCGCGCCAATGTGCGGGTCCTGCGGGCCCGGGCGAAGGGCGCGGCCCTGATGGCCGTCGTCAAGTCCGACGCGTACGGCCACGGGGCGCTGCCGTGTGCCCGCGCGGCCGTCGAGGCGGGCGCGACCTGGCTCGGCACGGCCACACCGGAGGAGGCGCTCGCGCTGCGCGCCGCCGGTCTGGACACCCGCGTCCTGTGCTGGCTCTGGGTGCCCGGCGGTCCCTGGCGGCAGGCGGTGGAGGCGGACGTCGACGTCGCCCTCAGCGGGATGTGGGCGCTGCGCGAGGTCACCGAGGCCGCCCGGCAGGCGGGCCGGCCCGCGCGTGTGCAGCTCAAGGCCGACACCGGGCTCGGGCGCAACGGCTGCCAGCCCGCCGACTGGCCCGAACTGGTCGGCGAGGCCCTGCGGGCCGAACGCGAGGGCCTGCTCCGCGTCACCGGTCTGTGGTCGCACTTCGCCTGCGCCGACGAGCCCGGGCATCCGTCCATCGCCGCCCAGCTCACCCGATTCCGGGAGATGGTGGCGTACGCCGAGGGGCAGGGCGTGCGCCCCGAGGTGCGGCACATCGCCAACTCCCCGGCCACGCTGACCCTTCCGGAGACCCACTTCGACCTCGTCCGGCCGGGCATCGCCATGTACGGCATCTCGCCCAGCCCGGAGATCGGCGCCCCGGCGGACTTCGGCCTGCGCCCGGTGATGACGCTGAGCGCGTCGCTGGCGCTGGTCAAGCACGTCCCGGCCGGACACGGCGTCAGCTACGGCCACCACTACGTCACCCCGGGCGCGACCACCCTCGGTCTGGTCCCCGTCGGCTACGCGGACGGCATCCCCCGGCACGCCTCCGGCACCGGACCGGTGCTGGTGGACGGCAAGTGGCGGACCGTCGCGGGGCGGGTGGCCATGGACCAGTTCGTGGTGGACCTCGGCGGGGACGAGCCCGAGGCCGGTGCGGAGGCGGTGCTGTTCGGTCCCGGTGACCGCGGTGAGCCCACCGCCGAGGACTGGGCGCAGGCGTGCGGCACCATCGCGTACGAGATCGTCACCCGGATCGGAACGCGTGTCCCCCGCGTCCATGTGAACGGGCAACAGGAGGGGTAACCCCTTCAGGGGGGTGGACACCCACGCCGGTTACTCCTGCCCCCACTGGTAACACGGACAACATCGGCACCACCCGTACCATCTCGGCACCACCCGTTTCACCCACCCAGCGAACTGCAGTACGGCGAAGAGGAGCGGAAGTGAGCGAGAGCAGTGCGGAGGCTCTGGTGGACGCCGTCGCCTCGGCGGCCGTCGCCACCTCCGCAGCGGGGGCGGCCGGCAACTGGCGCAGGACGACCGGCATCGCCGGTGCCGCGATAGGCGTCCTGGCCGCGGGCGCGGCCGCCGGGGTGGCCGTCGAGCGGATGACCGTGGGCCGCGGGATGCGCCGCCGGGCCCGGCTCGTGCTCGACTCGGCCGGCCCCTACGGCACCCTGCGCGGCACCCCGGGCAAGGCGCACGCCGACGACGGGACCGAGCTGTACTACGAGGTCGACGACGTGGACCCGGACCCGGGTCCGAACGTCTCCCCGCGCCGCCGCAGGCTCTTCGGCCGCAAGGCCCCCGCCCCCGTCACCGTCGTCTTCTGCCACGGCTACTGCCTCAGCCAGGACTCCTGGCACTTCCAGCGGGCGGCGCTGCGCGGGGTCGTGCGCACCGTGCACTGGGACCAGCGCAGCCACGGCCGGTCCGGACGCGGGGTGGCCCAGACCCAGGACGGCGTGCGCCTCACCATCGACCAACTCGGCCGCGATCTGAAGGCCGTCCTCGACGCGGCCGTGCCGGACGGGCCGATCGTGCTGGTCGGGCACTCCATGGGCGGGATGACCATCATGGCGCTGGCCGCCCACTTCCCGGAGCTGATCCGCGACCGGGTCGTGGCCACCGCGCTCATCGGTACCTCCTCCGGGCGGCTCGGCGAGGTGAACTTCGGGCTGCCGGTGGCGGGCGTCAACGCGGTGCGCCGGATACTCCCGGGCGTGCTGAGGGCGCTCGGGCAGCAGGCGGAACTGGTGGAGAAGGGGCGCCGGGCCACCGCCGACCTGTTCGCCGGGGTCATCAAGCGGTACTCGTTCGCGTCCCGGGACGTCGACCCCGCCGTGGAGCGGTTCGCCGAACGGATGATCGAGTCGACGCCGATCGACGTGGTCGCCGAGTTCTATCCGGCCTTCACCGAGCACGACAAGACCGAGGCTCTCCTCTGCTTCCGTGACTTCCCGGTGCTGGTGCTGGCCGGGGTGCAGGACCTGGTCACGCCCAGCGAGCACAGCGAGGCCATCGCCGACCTCCTCCCGGACGCCGAACTGGTGCTCGTGCCGGACGCCGGGCACCTGGTGATGCTGGAGCACCCCGAAGTGGTCACCGACCGGCTGGCCGACCTGCTCACCCGCGCGGGCGCCGTGCCGGCAGGGGCTACGGTAAGTGGCTATGGAACAGCCAGCAGCACCAGCAGTACCGCACGACCCCGCTGAGATCCGGCTGACCATCACCTCTCCCGAGCAGATGCGGGAGCTGGGCCGCCGCCTGGCCAAGCTGCTGCGCTCGGGTGACCTGGTGATGCTCAGCGGCGAGCTGGGCGCGGGCAAGACGACGCTGACCCGGGGGCTCGGTGAGGGACTCGACGTGCGCGGCGCGGTCACCTCGCCGACGTTCGTGATCGCCCGGGTGCACCCCTCCCTCGGCGACGGGCCGCCGCTCGTCCACGTGGACGCCTACCGGCTCTCCGGCGGCCTCGACGAGATGGAGGACCTCGACCTCGACGTCTCCCTGCCCGACTCGGTGATCGTCGTGGAGTGGGGCGAGGGCAAGGTCGAGGAGCTGACCGAGGACCGGCTCCAGGTCGTCATCCACCGGGCCGTCGGCGACACGACCGACGAGGTCCGGCAGGTGACGGTCACCGGGCTCGGGGAGCGGTGGGCGAGCGCGGATCTGGGCACGCTCGCGGCCTGACCGGAGCCACTTTCCGACAAGGCGTCGGTAACATATTGCGCAGGATGTCCCGGGCGTGGTCACATGGTGTCCCGCTCGCTGTCAGGCATACCTAACCGCGCCCGCCCCCGCACTTCAGGAGGCGTCCATGTCCGCTTCTCGGTCCACGGAGCCGCCGGTCGAGCCGCCCGTGTTCGGCGGGGTGTCGATGCGTGAGCTGCTGGCGTCGTGCGAGGCCGCTCGCGCGGTCTCCCGGCCGCCGTGCGAACCGGCGCCGTCCAGGCCGGAGCACCCGGCGGGGCCGGAGCGACGCCAGGCCGCGTGAGGGGCGTTCCGCCGTGGCCGATCCGCTCCACCCCGCGAACGTCAGCGGATCACCACCACCGGTACGCCGATCGTGGCGAACTTCCACATCGCGTCGCCGTCCTCGCGCCGCTCCCGGATGCCGCCGGTCTTCACCCCGTCCCCCGTGACGGGGTCCCCGCCCCGCACCGCCGCGCTGAAGCCGATCACCACCCCGTCCACGCTGGTGAACCGCACGACGTGCTCGATGGGCAGGCCGTCCGTCCCGGTGACCGCGTTCGAGCGGGACGTGACCCAGTACCTGCCCGCCGGCGGGTCCACGGTGCCGGGGTTCACCCCGAAGCTGCGCTGCACCCGGTTGTGGTCGTCGACCAGCCAGACCCGGTCGTCGTCCACCGAGTACACGACCCGTTCACCCGTTCCGGAACCGCTCGGCAGGGCGCCCGGGTGGAGCCGGTCGCGCGGCGCCTTCCCGGTCGCCGAGGCGGACGCCGCGTTCGGCCCCGGCCTGCCGCTCAGACTCGGCGGAACGGTCGCCTGTGCCTGGTAGGTGAGGTATCCGACGACGCCGATGGCCACCGCGGTGAGGCCGGCCACGATCCCCGAGCTGGTCCCTGCCACGAACGCCCACCTCTGTTTCGCGCCATATGTCGTACTTCGTACGAACCGTAGCAGCCGGTCACCGTCGCACCGGGACGGCGATGCGAGCGGCGCGGGCGCCGTAGGCTGTTCGCGTGCTCTTGCTCGCTCTGGATACCGCCACCCCCGCCGTCACCGTCGCGCTGCACGACGGAACGGACGTCATCGCGTCGTCGAGCCAGGTGGACGCCCGCCGGCACGGAGAGCTGCTGCTGCCGGCCGTCGACCGGGTGCTCGCCGAGGCCGGGCTCAAGCTGGAGGCCGTCACCGGGATCGTCGTCGGTGCCGGGCCCGGCCCCTACACCGGTCTGCGGGTCGGCCTGATGACCGCCGACACCTTCGGCCTCGCGCTCGGCGTCCCGGTGCACGGCGTGTGCACCCTGGACGGCCTCGCCTACGCCGCCGACATCGAGAAGGGCCCCTTCGTCGTGGCGACCGACGCCCGGCGCAAGGAGGTCTACTGGGCGACCTACGCCGACTCCCGCACCCGCCTGACCGACCCGGCCGTCGACCGCCCGGCCGACATCGCCGAGCGGGTCGCCGGGCTGCCCGCGGTCGGCGCCGGCGCGCTCCTCTACCCGGACACGTTCCCGAGCGCCCACGAGCCGGAGCACGTGTCCGCCGCCGCCCTCGCCGGGCTGGCCGCCGAGAAGCTGGCCGCGGGCGAGGAGCTGCCCGCGCCGCGCCCGCTGTACCTGCGCCGCCCCGACGCGCAGGTCCCCAAGAACTACAAGGTGGTCACCCCGAAGTGACGGAGCCTCGACTGCGTGAGATGCGCTGGTGGGACATCGACCCGGTCCTCGGACTGGAGCGGGAGCTGTTCCCTGATGACGCCTGGTCGAGGGGCATGTTCTGGTCCGAGCTGGCCCACTCCCGGGGCGCCGAGGCCAACCGGCGGTACCTCGTGGCAGAGGGGGACGGCCGGATCGTCGGGTACGCGGGTCTCGCCGCCGCCGGCGACGTGGGCGACGTCCAGACCATCGCCGTCGCCCGCTCCCACCAGGGCACCGGCCTCGGCGGCCGGCTGCTGACCGAGCTGCTGAAGGCGGCCACCGCCTTCGAGTGCGCCGAGGTCATGCTCGAGTGCCGGGTCGACAACGTCCCCGCCCAGAAGCTCTACGAGCGCTTCGGCTTCGAGCCCATCGGTTTCAGACGCGGCTACTACCAGCCGGGCAACGTCGACGCCCTGGTGATGCGCCTGACCACAGCACCCGACAGCGGCCCCGCCGCGGACCCCCCAGTACAAGGAACCGAGATCAATGGCTGACGAACCCCTCGTCCTCGGCATCGAGACCTCCTGCGACGAGACCGGCGTCGGCATCGTCCGCGGCACCACCCTGCTGGCGGACGCCGTCGCCTCCAGCGTCGACGAGCACGCCCGCTTCGGCGGCGTCGTGCCCGAGGTGGCCTCCCGGGCGCACCTGGAGGCGATGGTCCCGACCATCGACCGCGCGCTGAAGGAGGCGGGCGTCACCGCGAAGGACCTCGACGGCATCGCGGTCACCGCGGGCCCGGGACTCGCCGGCGCCCTGCTCGTCGGCGTCTCGGCGGCCAAGGCCTACGCCTACGCCCTCGGCAAGCCCCTGTACGGCGTCAACCACCTGGCCTCGCACATCTGCGTGGACCAGCTGGAGCACGGCCCGCTGCCCGAGCCGACCATGGCCCTGCTGGTCTCCGGCGGCCACTCCTCGCTTCTGCTGTCCGAGGACATCACCTCCGACGTCCGACCCATGGGCGCCACCATCGACGACGCGGCCGGCGAGGCCTTCGACAAGATCGCGCGGGTGCTGAACCTGGGCTTCCCCGGCGGCCCGGTCATCGACCGCTACGCCCGTGAGGGCGACCCGGCGGCGATCGCCTTCCCGCGTGGTCTGACCGGCCCGCGCGACCCCGCCTACGACTTCTCCTTCTCCGGTCTGAAGACCGCCGTGGCCCGCTGGATCGAGGCCAGGCGCGCGGCCGGCCAGGAGGTTCCGGTCCGTGACGTGGCCGCGTCCTTCCAGGAGGCCGTGGTCGACGTGCTGACCCGCAAGGCCGTCCGCGCCTGCAAGGACCAGGGGGTGGACCACCTGATGATCGGCGGCGGTGTCGCGGCCAACTCCCGGCTGCGCGTCCTCGCCCAGGAGCGCTGCGAGGCGGCCGGGATCCGGCTGCGCGTCCCGCGTCCCAAGCTGTGCACGGACAACGGCGCGATGGTCGCGGCCCTCGGCGCCGAGATGGTCTCCCGCAACCGCGCCGCCTCCGACTGGGACCTGTCCGCCGACTCCTCGCTGCCGGTGACCGACCCGCACGTGCCCGGGCGGAACCACGACCATGTGCACGAGGTCGGCGAGGAGAACCTGTACTCGTGACGGTCACCCTGATGTGGGAGGCCCGGGCCGTCGCCGGCCGGGGCGCGGAACTGCTGGACTGGGCGCGTGCGCAGGACCTCGCCCGCGAGCCGCTGCGCCGGGAGACCTTCCGGGCTCCGCAGGACCGGGTCCTGGTCATCACCTGGTGGGACGCGCCGTACGACGCCGAGCTCCCGGAACTGCCCGAACCGGACGGCACCCTGGTGACGCGGGTGGTCCACCGGTGGCGGTTCGAGGCGGTGGACGCGGAAGCGGAACGCTGAGGTGGCGCGCGGACCCGTTCTCGCGCTATGATCATCACACGCGAACGGCCGGAACAACGGTCCGAACGCAGTGCGTTGGTGGTCCAAGGAAAGACGCCCCACTTCCTGTGGGGAGATGCAGGTGCAAGGCCTGCCCGGCGCTCCATCCGACACCCCGTCACCGGATTCCGGTGGCGGGGTGTTCGCGTTCACCCCGCCTCGGTCACCGCCACCTCGCAGCGCAGCATCCGCTCGGGCCCGACCACCCGCACCGGCCCGGTCAGCCGCAGTCGGGCGGTGTGCCGTACCTCCGCGCTGGACGGCCCGAGCCGCAGCTCCAGCGCGCCCGGCTCCACCACACGGGCGCCCGTGCGGTCGGTGAAGGACGACAGGTCGGCGTGGAAGCGGAAGGTCAGCCGGCGGGACTCGCCGGGGGACAGCTCCAGCCGCCGGTAGCCGGTCAGCCGGACGTCCGGGCGGGTCACCGACGCCACCGGGTCGTGCAGATAGAGCTGGACGACCTCGGCGCCCGCGCGGTCACCGGTGTTGCGGACGGTCAGCGAGAGGTCGTACGAGCCGTCCGTGCCGATCTCCGTGACACCGTCGCCGGTGAAGTCCTCCCAGGCGAACGTCGTGTACGAGCGGCCGTGGCCGAAGGGGTACAGCGGGGTCGGGTCCAGGTTGCTGACCTCGCCGGCCAGGCCCAGCGGGGGCTGGAGATAGGTCCAGGGCTGGCCGCCGGGCGCGCGCGGGACGCTCACCGGGAGACGCCCCGAGGGGTTCACCCGGCCGGACAGGACGCCCGCGAGGGCCGGGCCGCCCTCCTCGCCCGGGAAGAAGGCCTGGACGGCCGCGCCCAGCCGGCCGTGCCAGCGGCCCAGCGCGTAGGGGCGGCCGGTGAGCAGGACCAGGACGACCGGCACGCCGGTGGCGACCAGCGCGTCCAGCAACTCGCCCTGGACGCCCGGCAGTCGCAGGTCCGCCACATCGCAGCCCTCGCCGGAGGTGCCCCGGCCGAACAGGCCCGCGCGGTCGCCGAGGACCGCCACGCACACATCCGCCTCCGCCGCCCGGGCCACCGCCTCCGCGAAGCCCGCGGTGTCCGGGTCGCAGACTCCGCAGCCCTCGGCGAACGTCACCTTGGCGTCCGGGAGTTCGGTGCGCAGCGCGTCCAGGACCGTCGGGATCGAGACGCCGAGCGGGACCCCGGGGTGGTGGGGGAGCACATGGGAGGGGAAGGAGTAGCAGCCGAGCATCGCCAGGGCGTCCGCCGCGCGAGGGCCCACCACCGCGATCCGGGTGTCGGGGGCCAGCGGGAGCAGCCCGTCGGGGTTGTCGAGCAGGACCACCGACTCCTCCGCCAGCCGGCCGGCCAGGGCCCGGTTGGCGGCCGAGTCCAGGTCGACGGGGCCGTCCGGCTCCGGCCGCCAGTCCTCGTCCAGCAGGCCCAGCTCGCACTTCTGCAGCAGGACCCGGCGGGCCGCGCGGTCCACCAGCGACTCCGGGACACGGCCCGCCCGTACGGCGGTGACGAGCGGGGTGCCGTAGCACTTCAGGGTCGGCAGTTCGACGTCGATGCCCGCCGCGAGGGCCAGGTGGGCCGCGCCGGCGTCGTCCTCCGCGACCCGGTGCTGACTGCGCAGGAAGCCGATGCCGAAGTAGTCGGCGACTACCGTGCCGGTGAACCCCCACTCGCCGCGCAGGAGTTCGTCGAGCAGGCGGGGGTCGGCGGAGACGGGTACGCCGTCGGTCTCGGTGTAGGAGGCCATCACCGAGCGGGCCCCGCCGTCGCGCAGCGCCATCTCGAACGGCGGCAGGGTCACGTCCGCGAACTCCCGCACGCCCGCCCGTACGGGGGCGAGGTTGCGGGCGCCCACCGAGGAGGCGTACCCGGCGAAGTGCTTGAGCGTGGCGACGACCCCGGCCGACTCCAGACCGCGCACATAGGCCGCGCCGATCGTGCCGACGAGGTAGGGGTCCTCGCCGATGGTCTCCTCCGCCCGGCCCCAGCGGGGGTCGCGGACCACGTCCAGGACGGGGGCGAGGCCCTGGTGGACGCCGACCGAGCGCAGGTCACGGCCGATGTGCCGGCCCAGCTCGGCGACGAGCGCCGGGTCGAAGGCCGCGCCCCAGGCCAGCGGTACCGGATACGCGGTCGCGCCCCAGGCCGTGAAGCCCGCGAGGCACTCCTCGTGGGCGACCGCCGGGATGCCGAATCGGCTCGACCCGGCGATGCGCCGCTGGGCGCGGGCCAGCGCCTGCGCCCCCAGCGCCGGGTCCACGGGGGCGGTGCCGAAGGAGCGGGTCAGCTGGCCGAGACCACGGGTGATCAGTTCGTCCCAGTCGTAGTCGGCGGTCATCTCGCGCTGCAGCGGGGCGACCCCGTCGCCGTCGGTGGCGGCGCCCACCCACACTCCGTAGAGCTGGGCGGTCTTCTCCTCGAGGGTCATGCGGGAGAGCAGGTCGTCGACGCGCGCGGCGGCGGGCAGGGCGGGGTCGCGCCAAGGAGCGGTGGTCATGGAACTCCCGTCGGAAGGGTCGGGACGCCGGGCGGTACCCCGTTCGTCGGCACACTCTCGGGCTCTCGGGCGGTCGGACTCCCGACTCCGCTGACGAATGTTTCGGACAATACTTCGAATGTTCCGGAAACCTATGGCGGGACAACACCTTCGTCAAGAGGTCCCGCAGGGATACGATCGCGGGCATGAAGCCTTCGAAGCCCGCAGAAACGCAGACGGCGACCCTCGCCGAAATCGCCCGGGAGGCCGGGGTCTCCGCTCCGACTGTTTCGAAGGTCCTCAACGGCCGTGCCGATGTGGCCCCGGCGACCCGCACCCGTGTCGAGGAGCTGCTGCGCGCCTACGGCTACCGGCGCCGGCGCGCCGAGGCCTCCCGTTCCCCGCTGATCGACCTGGTCTTCCACGAGCTGGAGAGCGCCTGGGCGATGGAGGTCATCAGGGGCGTGGAGAACGTGGCCCGGGACGCGGGCCTGAGCGTGGTGCTGTCCGAGTCGGCCGGGCGGCTCACCCCGGGCCGCACCTGGGCCGACCAGGTCGCCGCCCGCCGCCCGCACGGTGTGGTCCTGGTGCTGTCCGGCCTCGACGAGTCCCAGCGCGCGCTGCTGACCAGCCGGTCCATCCCGTTCGTGGTGATGGACCCCGCGGGCGACCCGGGTCCGGACGTGCCCTCGATCGGCGCCACCAACTGGCAGGGCGGCCTCGCCGCCACCCGCCACCTGGTGGAGCTCGGCCACACCCGGATCGGTGCCATCAGCGGGCCCTCCCGGATGATGTGCAGCCGGGCCCGCGTCGACGGCTACCGGGCCGCGCTGGAGACGGCGGGGCTGCCGGTCGACCCCTCGCTCGTAGTGACCGGCGACTTCCACCACGACGCCGGCCACCGGCTCGGCCTGGAGCTGCTGCGCCGCCCGGACCGGCCCACCGCCGTCTTCGCGGGCAACGACCTGCAGGCGCTCGGCCTGTTCGAGGCCGCGCGGGAGCTGGGGCTGCGCATCCCGGAGGACCTCAGTGTGGTGGGCTTCGACGATCTGCCGGTGGCCCGCTGGGTGGGACCGCCGCTGACCACCGTGCGCCAGCCGCTGACCGAGATGGCGGAGGCCGCGGCCCGCCTGGTGCTGGAGCTGGGCCGCGCGGACGACGAGCGGGCGGCCACCCGGGTGGAGCTGGCGACCAGCCTGGTGGTGCGCAGCAGTACGGCGGCCCCGGCCGCCGGGTGACATGAGTGGCCGGAAGTTGACGTATTGACGGGTGGGGCGTGCGCCCCCACACTCCTCCGAAGTCAATCGGTTGCACGACCGAAACTTTCGGAGGCCCCCCGCCATGAGAACCTCCAGAACTCCCTTACGCGCCTGTCTGGCCGCCCTGGCCGCCGCCGCGGCCCTGCTCGCGGCCGGTACCGGCACCGCCCGTGCCGCCGACCCGCCGCTGCGCGACCTCGCCGCGGCGAAGGGCAAGGTCATCGGCACCGCGGTCACCGGCTCCAGGCTCACCGGCGCCTACGCGGACATCGCCGGGACGCAGTTCGGCTCGCTCACCCCGGGCAACGCCATGAAGTGGGGTTCGGTCGAGCCCACCCGGGGCAGCTTCAACTGGAGCGAGGCCGACCAGATCGTGGCCTTCGCCCAGGCCCACGGCCAGCAGGTGCGCGGCCACACCCTGGTCTGGCACAGCCAGAACCCGAGCTGGCTGACCAGCGGGAGCTGGACCCCGGCCCAGCTCGGCACCCTGCTGCGGGACCACATCGACACCGAGGTCGGCCGCTACAAGGGCGAGGTGTCCGTCTGGGACGTGGTCAACGAGCCCTTCAACGAGGACGGCACCTACCGCTCGACGATCTGGTACGACGGCCTCGGCTCCGGCTACATCGCCAACGCCCTGACCTGGGCGCACGCGGCCGACCCGGACGCCAAGCTGTACATCAACGACTACAACGTCGAGGGCGTGAACGCGAAGTCCACCGCTCTGTACAACCTGGTCAGGTCCCTCAAGCAGCAGGGCGTGCCGATCGACGGCGTCGGCCTCCAGGCCCACCTGATCCTCGGCCAGGTGCCGGCCACGCTCCAGCAGAACATCCAGCGCTTCGCCGACCTCGGCGTGGACGTCGCCGTCACCGAGCTGGACGTCCGGATGTCACTGCCGGCCGACAGCGCGAAACTGGCCCAGCAGGCGGCCGACTTCAAGTCCGTGACGGCCGCCTGCGCGACCGTGACCCGGTGCGTCAACGTGACGGTGTGGGGCTTCGCCGACTCCGACTCATGGGTGCCGAGCACCTTCCCCGGCTACGGGGCGGCGACGCCGTACGACGAGAACTACCAGCCGAAACCGGCGTACCGCGGCATCGCCGAGGCGCTGGGCGGCGGGGGCGGCACCAGCGAACCGCCACCGACCGGTGCCTGCTCGGCCGCCTACAGCGTGACCAGCCAGTGGAACGGCGGCTTCACCGGCCAGGTGAAGATCTCCTGCTCCGGTGCCTCGCTGCCCTCCTGGAAGGTGAACTGGACGTACGGCGCCGGCCAGCGGATCACCCAGGCCTGGAACGCCACCTGCACCCAGTCGGGCACCGCGGTGTCGTGCGCGAACGCCTCGTACAACGGCTCGGTGCCCGACGGCGGTTCGGTGACCTTCGGGTTCAACGCTTCCTGGAGCGGCAGCAATCCGGTGCCCACGGTGAGCCTCGGATGAGAATTTCCCGAGGCCACCGACTCCTCGGGCTTCCGCTAAGAGTCGTCTAATATCCCGGTCCTACGTTCCTGCCGTGACCGGACACGACGAGAACGGCGACGAAGGCAGAGGGAGGGGCCGGCGGCCCGGCGTACTGAGGGCCGCCGGCCTGCTCCTCGCGGGCGCCCTGGTACTCGGCTCGGTCACCTGACGAAGCTGGGCCGGAGCCTGGAGGGGCTCACCGCGGACCGGGCGCGCACGGTGATGATGCCGGTCGTCACGGCGCCCTCCGACCCCAACCGGGTGGTGGCGGAGGAACCGGCTGCGGGCGAGCCGTGGGCGTCGCTGCGCTGAGCGGCGGGCCCGGTCCGGAAGGCCGGAAGGCCGGAGAAAAGAATTTCCAGGAAATCTCCGCGCGGCTGTCGATCCGGCCGTCTCCCGTTCGACGCATGGGTGAGCGGCGGGGAACGGCCCCGCCGCCCGGACCGAGGAGTCACCATGCCCCGCTACCTGTCGCTCGTGCGCATCGACGAGGCCTCCGCCCCCGCCGAGGGCCCCAGCGAGGAACTGATGCAGCGGATGGGCGAGCTGATCGAGGAGATCACCAAGGCCGGCGTCATGCTCGACACCGCCGGGCTCACCCCCTCCGCCCAGGGCGCCCGGGTGCGCTGGGAGGGCGGGAAGATCTCCGTCACCGACGGGCCCTTCACCGAGTCCAAGGAGGTCGTCGGCGGCTACGCGCTCATGCAGTGCAAGGACATGGCCGAGGCGCTGGAGTGGACCAAGCGGTTCCTGAAGACCCACGAGGAGTTCTGGACCGTCACCTGCGAGGTCCGGGAGATCGCCGAGGGCTGAGCCCTCCTTGGCTCACGGCGGCCCGGGGGTGTTGCATGGTGGGCTGTGGAAGCACAGCCCACCGCGGCACACGCCATCGAGACCGTCTTCCGGCTGGAGTCCCCGCGGGTCGTCGCCGGCGTCGCCCGGATCGTGCGCGACATCGGCATCGCCGAGGAACTGGCGCAGGACGCGCTGGTCGCCGCCCTGGAGCGGTGGCCCCGGGACGGTGTGCCCGACAACCCCGGCGCCTGGCTCATGGCCACCGCCCGGCACCGTGCCGTCGATCTGGTCCGGCGCCGCGAGACCTATGCCCGCAAGCTCGCGGAGATCGGCCGCAGCCTCCCGGACACGGCCCCGCCGCCGGAACCCGCCGACCCGGACGACATCGACGACGACCTGCTGCGGCTGGTCTTCACCACCTGCCATCCGGTGTTGTCCGCCGAGGCCCGCATCGCCCTCACCCTGCGCCTGCTGGGCGGCCTCAGCACGGCGGAGATCGCCCGCGCCCATCTGGTCCCGGAACCGACGGTCGCCCAGCGCATCGTCCGCGCCAAACGCACCCTCGCCACGCGGGACGTCGCCTTCGAGGTGCCGTACGGGCCCGACCGGGAGGCCCGCCTCGGCTCGGTCCTGGACGTCATCTACCTGATCTTCAACGAGGGGTACGCGGCCACCGCCGGCGACGACCTGCTGCGCCCCGGGCTGTGCGAGGACGCCCTGCGGCTGGCCCGTCTGCTGTCCGGGCTGATGCCGAAGGAACCGGAGGTGCACGGCCTCACCGCGCTGCTGGAGTTCCAGGCCTCGCGCACCGCCGCCCGCACCGCGCCCGACGGCACCCCGGTGCTGCTGAAGGACCAGAACCGGCGCCGCTGGAACCGCATGCTCATCGCCCGCGGCATCCGCGCACTCGCCCGCGCCGACGCCTGCGCGACCGGCGCACCCGGCCCCTACGCCCTCCAGGCGGCCATCGCCGCCTGCCACGCGCACGCGTACTCCTACGCGGAGACCGACTGGCGGACCATCGCCACCCTCTACGCCCTGCTCGCCGCCCGTTCCCCGTCGCCGGTCGTCGAACTGAACCGGGCGGTCGCCGTGTCGATGGCCGAGGGCCCGGCCGAAGCGCTCGTACTCGTCGACGCCCTGGCCGCCGAACCCGTCCTGCGCGAGTACCACCTGCTGCCCAGCGTCCGCGCCGACCTGCTGTCCCGCCTCGGCCGCACGGCGGAAGCCCGCGCGGAGTTCGAACGCGCGGCCTCCCTCACCCGCAACGAACGCGAACGCGCCCTGCTGCTGCGCCGGGCCGCCGGGACACGTCCCGGCGGACACGGCGAGATCACTCCTTCGGATGATCAGCAGGCGTAAGGGCGTGCGATCCCGGGCGGCTCCGTAGCGTCACGCCTGTCGCTTGTGCCGTAGTGGCGCTCCCGCCCACACTTGAAGGAGGAGGTGCTTCACGATGACCGCTCTCGCTGAAGAGGTGGCCCCGGTGGTGGCAGACGAGCCGGTTCCCGAGCCGGGTTCCGATCTGGACGAGGTCCTGTGGCAGGCGTGGAAGGCCATGGATGTCCCCGAGGGCTACCGCGCCGAGATCATCGAGGGGGCCATCGAGGTGTCGCCTACCGGACGTCGCCGTCATGGTGTGCTCGTCAACCGCCTCCGGCGGGCGCTTGACGCTTACCTGTCACGCAGCGGGTATGCAGCACACCAGGACATGAACGTCATCCACCGCCACAAAGCCTGGATCCCCGACCTCTTCGTCGCCCCCCTCGATCTCGAGGAGATCCCGGACGAGGAGGGGCTCGGCGTCGACGCCGGCGGTGTGAAGATGGTCGTCGAGGTCACCTCGCCCGGGCACCGGAACCTCCAGCGTGACCGGGCGCGGAAGCGGCGCGAGTACGCCAGGGCGGGCATTCCGGTGTACGTGATCGTCGACGACTTCGACGACGAGGGGGCCGTCGTCGTCCTGACGTCCCCCGACTCCAAGAAGGCCAAGTACACCGACGAGCACCGTGTCCCCTACGGCACCGACGCGGTGATCCCCGAGGGGCCGGCCAAGGGCTTCGCCGTCGGCAAGGCGATCGTCGCCTCCTGAGAGGACGTGTCAGCGCGCCGGCCGGCCGACCAGCATCGTCGGCGCCCCCGCCACCCGGGTGAGGAACACCGTGGCGGAGTGCGGGCCCTGGGGCTTGACCTTTCTGCGCAGTTCCTCGGGTTCGACCGCCGAGCCCCGCTTCTTCACGGTCAGGGTGCCGACCTCGCGCTCGCGCAGCAGGGCCCTCAGCTTCTTGACGTTGAAGGGGAGCCGGTCGGTGATCTCGTAGGCGGTGGCGTACGGCGTCGAGCGCAGGGCGTCGGCGGTGACGTAGGCGATGGTCGGGTCGACGAGGCCGCCGCCGACCTCCTCGGCCACCTCGGCGACCAGGTGGGCGCGGATCACGGCGCCGTCGGGCTCGTACAGGTACCGTCCCACGGAACGCACTTCGGGGTCGGGCAGGCCGCGGCCGGGCAGCGAGCGCGGGCCCGGCAGCAGGGTGGCCCGTACGGTGCCCGGCGCCCCGGTGCCGAACCAGAGCACCGCCTCCTTCACGTCCCCGCCGTCCGAGATCCACTCGGCCTCCGCCTCGGCCGGGATCGCCTCGTGCGGGATGCCGGGCGCGATCTTCAGGGCGGCCCGGGGTGCCTTCAGGGCCGCTCCGACGGCCCACGACAGCGGCGGTGAGTAGGCCTCGGGGTCGAAGACGCGACCCCGGCCGCCGCGCCGGGCGGGGTCCACGAACACGGCGTCCCAGCCGTCCGTGTCCACGTCGGTCACGTCCGCCTCCCGCACCTCGATCAGCCCGCTGAGCCCCAGCGCCTCGGCGTTGGCCCGGGCCACGGCCGCCGTCAGCGGATCGCGGTCCACCGCGAGCACCCGGATCCCGGCCCGCGCCAGCGCGATCGCGTCGCCGCCGATCCCGCAGCACAGGTCGGCGACCGAGGCCACCCCCAGCCCCCTCATCCGCTCCGCGCGGTACGCGGCCACGCTCGCGCGGGTCGACTGCTCGACCCCGTTCGGGGTGAAGAACATCCGCGCCGCGTCCTCGGCCCCGAACTTCACCACCGCCCGCTGCCGCAGCCGTGCCTGCCCGAGCGCCGCCGACACCAGCTCGGCGGGGTGGTCCCGGCGCAGCCGGGTGGCGACGGCCAGCTCGTGCGCGGGGTCGGTGTCGCGCACCTCGTCGAGCAGGGCGCGGCCTTCGGGGGTGAGGAGGGGGTCGAGGTCGTTCACCGGGTCATTGTGGGCCAGTCGGTGGATGGTGCGCCTCCGGCGGCCATGTCGGGCCGGGTTCGGCGCCGGGGCCTGCGAGGATCCGACGCCATGCGAGAAGTAGTACAAAACGATAAAAAGCGGGCCTGTGGGAGGCGTTCGGGTCTTCCGGCAGTCGCCCTCCGCTGTGGGGTGGCCGCACTCGTCTCGGCCGCCCTCGTCTCCGGCTGCGGCTCCCCGGACCCGGGCTCCGGCGCCCATTCCGGCCCCGGCCACGACTCCGGCCAGGGCGGTCCCGCCCAGGCGCTGAGCCCCGAGGCCCGCCGCGCCGCCGAACAGGCCCGGCTGGTCGCCGCCGCCCAGCGCTGGAAGCTGGCCCGGGTGCCGCTCACGCCCCCGGCGCCGCCCGCCGTCAAGCCGAAGATCACCCCGCGTGACGGCTTCGAGGTGGACGGCCAGGAGGAGGAGAACCTGCCCCCGGTCTTCACCACCGTGCCCACCGGCGAGAAGGTCGTCTTCCTCACCATCGACGACGGCGCCGAGAAGGACCCGGCGTTCCTGCGCATGATGAGCGACCTGAAGATCCCCTATTCGGCCTTCCTCAGCAACTACCTGGTGAAGGACGACTACGGCTACTTCCGCCGGATGCAGTCCGAGGGCCACACCCTCAACAACCACACCCTCACCCACCCGTACCTGCCCGGCCTCTCCTACGAGCAGCAGCGGGACGAGATCTGCGGCATGCAGGACATCATGAAGAAGCAGTTCGGCAAGGCGCCCACGATCTTCCGGCCGCCCTACGGCAACTACAACGGCGACACCCTGCGCGCCGCCAAGTCCTGCGGCATCAAGTACGCGCCGATCTGGGACGAGGAGGTCTTCGTCGACCACTGGGAGTACCGCGACTGGGACCGCAGCCTGCACCCCGGCGACATCGTGCTCACCCACTTCCGCGGCCGCGACGACTGGGACGGCACGATGGTCGACGACATGCGCAGGTTCCTCGACAAGGTCACGCGCGAGGGGTACGCCGTGGCGCGCCTGGAGGACTACCTGTGAGGCGCCGGGGGCAGCCGGCGGGCGGGCCGTTTCGCGTGCGGACCGCTTTGGCGGCCGTGCTCGCCGCGGCCCTCCTGCTCGCCGGCTGCGCCCAGTCCGTCGACCCCATCGAGCGCCTGGGCAAGCGGGCGGCCCAAGGGGCCCGGCCGCCGAGCCCGGCCGCCGGCGCGGCGCACCGCCGCTGGGGCCTGGCCGCCCCGCTCGCCGCCCCGCCGAGCCACCCGGCCCGGCCCCCCGGCACCCGCCGGCCGGACGCCTCGCCGCCCCCGGTCGTGGACCACGTCGGCACCACCGACCGGGTCGTCTTCCTCACCTACGACGACGGCGCCGAGCGGGACCCGCGGTTCGCCGACATGATCCGTGAACTCCGGCTGCCGGTCAGCCTCTTCCTCACCGGCAGTGTCACGGGCCCCGGCTACGGCCGCTTCGCCCGGCTGCGCGCGGTCGGCGCCGCGATCGAGAACCACACCCTCGACCACCCGGCGCTGCCCGGACTGCCGTACGCCGGGCAGCGCGCCGAGATCTGCGGCCAGCGGGACGCACTCCGCTCCCGCTTCGGCGTCCGCCCCCGCCTCCTCCGGCCGCCGCACGGCGCCTACGACGCCACCACCCTGCGCGCCGCCGCCGACTGCGGCGTCTCCGCCCTCGTCCTGTGGCGCGCCGCACTCGGCCCCGACGGCCTCGTCCACCGGAGGGGCGCACGGCATCTGGCCCCGGGCGACATCGTCCTCGTGAGCCCCGGCGAGGACACCGGCCCCACCCTGACGGAACGCACCGTCCGCCTGCTGCGCCACGCCCAGAGCCAGGGCCTGACGGTGGCCCGCCTCGAGGACTATCTGGCCTGACCGCGCCCACCAGGGGCACCCTCCGTGGGCCCCGGGCCGGCCGACGCGCCGCACCGCCATTGGCACTCCGCTTGACCGAGTGCTAATCGCGGTCATAGTCTCGGCTCTGGCACTCGGCAGATGAGAGTGCCAACCACGCGACGGGCAGGTCCGGCACCCGCGACGACGGATCCACCTGGTCGCCACCCCAGACAGTTAACCCCGTGAGATCTCCGAAGGGGGAGGTCGGACCGTGACGACCACCAGCTCCAAGGTTGCCATCAAGCCGCTCGAGGACCGCATCGTGGTCCAGCCGCTCGACGCCGAGCAGACCACCGCCTCTGGCCTGGTCATCCCGGACACCGCGAAGGAGAAGCCCCAGGAGGGCGCCGTCCTCGCCGTGGGCCCGGGCCGCTTCGAGAACGGCGAGCGCCTGCCGCTCGACGTCAAGGTCGGCGACGTCGTCCTGTACAGCAAGTACGGCGGCACCGAGGTGAAGTACAACGGCGAGGAGTTCCTCGTCCTCTCGGCTCGCGACGTCCTCGCGATCATCGAGAAGTAAGACACCTCGAGCACTTTTGATGCTTGACGCTGCGCCCCTGGCCCCCGCGACCACATAAGAAGCCGGGCGCCCGGGGCGCAGTGCCTTTTTCACCCACAGATTCCCGAGAGGGCTCCCGCTGTCATGGCGAAGATCCTGAAGTTCGACGAGGACGCCCGTCGCGCCCTCGAGCGCGGCGTCAACAAGCTGGCCGACACGGTGAAGGTGACGATCGGCCCCAAGGGCCGCAACGTCGTCATCGACAAGAAGTTCGGCGCGCCCACCATCACCAACGACGGTGTCACGATCGCCCGTGAGGTCGAGATCGAGGACCCGTACGAGAACCTCGGCGCCCAGCTGGTGAAGGAGGTGGCGACCAAGACCAACGACATCGCTGGTGACGGCACCACCACCGCCACCGTGCTGGCCCAGGCGCTGGTGCGCGAGGGTCTGCGCAACGTCGCCGCCGGTGCCTCCCCGGCGCTGCTCAAGAAGGGCATCGACGCCGCGGTCAAGGCAGTCTCCGACGACCTGCTCGCCTCGGCCCGCCCGATCGACGAGAAGTCCGACATCGCCGCCGTCGCCGCGCTGTCCGCCCAGGACCAGCAGGTCGGCGAGCTGATCGCCGAGGCCATGGACAAGGTCGGCAAGGACGGTGTCATCACCGTCGAGGAGTCCAACACCTTCGGTCTGGAGCTGGACTTCACCGAGGGCATGGCCTTCGACAAGGGCTACCTGTCGCCGTACTTCGTCACCGACCAGGAGCGTATGGAGGCCGTCCTCGACGACCCGTACATCCTGATCAACCAGGGCAAGATCAGCTCCATCCAGGACCTGCTGCCGCTGCTGGAGAAGATCATCCAGGCGGGTGCCTCCAAGCCGCTGCTGATCATCGCCGAGGACGTCGACGGCGAGGCCCTGTCGACCCTGGTCGTCAACAAGATCCGCGGCACCTTCAACGCCGTCGCGGTGAAGGCCCCGGGCTTCGGCGACCGCCGCAAGGCCATGCTCGAGGACATCGCCACCCTCACCGGCGGCACCGTCATCTCCGAGGAGGTCGGCCTCAAGCTCGACCAGGTCGGTCTGGACGTGCTCGGCTCCGCCCGCCGCGTGACCGTCACCAAGGACGACACCACGATCGTCGACGGCGGCGGCAACCCCGCGGACGTCGCGGGCCGCATCGCGCAGATCAAGGCCGAGATCGAGAACACCGACTCCGACTGGGACCGCGAGAAGCTCCAGGAGCGCCTCGCGAAGCTGGCCGGCGGCGTGTGCGTGATCAAGGTCGGCGCCGCCACCGAGGTGGAGCTGAAGGAGAAGAAGCACCGTCTGGAGGACGCCATCTCCGCGACCCGCGCCGCGGTCGAGGAGGGCATCGTCTCCGGTGGTGGCTCCGCGCTGGTCCACGCCGTCAAGGTCCTCGAGGGCAACCTCGACAAGACCGGCGACGAGGCCACCGGTGTCGCGGTCGTCCGCCGCGCCGCCGTCGAGCCGCTGCGCTGGATCGCCGAGAACGCCGGCCTCGAGGGCTACGTCATCGTCTCCAAGGTGGCCGAGCTCGAGAAGGGCAGCGGCTACAACGCCGCCTCCGGCGAGTACGGCGACCTGATCAAGGCCGGCGTCATCGACCCGGTCAAGGTCACCCGCTCCGCCCTGGAGAACGCCGCCTCCATCGCCTCCCTCCTGCTCACGACCGAGACCCTGGTCGTCGAGAAGAAGGAAGAGGAGGAGCCGGCCGCGGCGGGCCACGGCCACGGCCACGCTCACTGAGGCACCTCAGTGACGAGGCCCGGCACCCTTCGGGGTGCCGGGCCTCCCGCGTTCTCCCTGGACCGCCCGCCGGTCAGCTCGACAGGCGGTCGAACATCCCCGGCTCGTACGAACCCCCCGGGTTGTGCACGATCACGTTCATCCGGGTGGCCGCGTTGATCAGGGAGACCACGCAGACCAGCGCACCGACCTGGTCGTCGTCGAAGTGCTTGCGCACCTCGGCCCACGTCTCGTCGGTCACGCCCCGGTCGCCGAGCCGGGTGCCCTCCTCGGCGAGCGCCAGCGCGGCCCGCTCGGCCTCGGTGAACACGGTGGAATGGCGCCAGACGGCGACCAGGTTGAGCCGGAGCGCGGACTCACCGGCGGCCGCGGCCTCCCTGGTGTGGATGTCGACGCAGAAGCCGCAGCCGTTGAGCTGACCGATCCTCAGCTCCACCAGCTCCCGCAGGGCCTTCGGCAGCGCCGACTCGTCCAGGGCCAGCGCGGTGCTGTAGAACCGCTTGGCGACCTTCGCGGCGGTCGGGCTGTCGAACAGGTTGAAACGGGGTTCCATGACCTTGTCCTCACTCGTGCGGTACCGCCGCGCACATCGTTCGCGGCGTCCTGACGACCACGAGACGCCGCCCGCCCGGACCGTGTGACAGCCCCGGTGTGTGACGCGGCCCACCCGGCGTGGTGTCACAGTCCGGCCCGCTGCGGCGTCTTGTGCGTGACACGGACGAGAGCCAACAGGGGAGCCGGCCATGACCGAGCAGAGCGCGCGCAGGGACGACACCACCGGGCCGCCCGCCGGCCCGGACCCCGCCACGGAGGTCTTCGTCGCCCACCGCAACCTGCTGTTCACCGTCGCCTACGAGATGCTCGGCTCGGCCGCCGACGCCGAGGACGTCCTCCAGGAGACCTGGCTGCGCTGGGCCGGCGTCGACCTGGGCGCGGTGCGGGACCGGCGTGCCTACCTGGTCCGCATCACCACCCGCCAGGCGCTGACCCGGCTGCGCACGCTCCGCCGCCGCAAGGAGTCCTACGTCGGCCCCTGGCTCCCCGAGCCGCTGCTGACCGCGCCCGACGTGGCCGAGGACGTCGAGCTGGCCGACAGCGTCTCCATGGCGATGCTGCTGGTACTGGAGACTCTGGCACCGACCGAGCGCGCGGTGTTCGTCCTGCGGGAGGTGTTCGGCCTGGGGTACGACGAGATCGCGGAGGCCGTCGACAAGACCCCGGCCGCGGTCCGCCAGATCGCCCACCGGGCACGGGCCCACGTGGCGGCCCGCCGCCCCCGCGAGGCCGTCTCCCCGGACCGGGCCCGCGCCGCGCTCGCGGCGTTCCAGCGGGCCGTCGAATCAGGGGACCCGCAGGACCTGCTCGACCTGATCGCACCGGACGTCGTCCTGCTGACCGACGGCGGCGGAGTCGTACGCGCCGCCCTGCACCCCGTGGTGGGCGCCGCCGAGGTCATCCAGGTCCTGAACAGGATCGACCCCGCGGTCTCCGCGCGACCGGCCCACATCAACGGCCACCCGGCCCTGCTTTTCTACCGCGGCGGCGAACTCGACACCGTCATCGCCCTCCGCCTCGACGCCGGCCTCGTCACGGGCCTCTACGCGGTCCGCAACCCGGAGAAGCTGGGCCGGGTCGGGCGGGAGACGGTGATGAGGCGGTGAGCGGTGCGGGGACTGGGGGCTCTGGAGCCGCGGGCCGGTGTCTCCGATCGCCCTCAGTCCGTCTGCCCCACAAGGAACCGGACCGGCTCCGCGAGGATCCTCAGCGCCCCCCTGCTCGTCCGCCAGGCGCGCGGCGAGAGTGGCTTCCGCGAGCCGCTGGGGTAGTGCCTCCGCGAACTTCAGGCCGCGCACGGCACGCGAGTCCACCTCGGGCAGCGTCAGCCGTCCCGCACAGTCCGCCACCGCTGTCCGCCAGGACTGCGCCGTGACGTCATCCCGCCTGGGTGGTGCCCGGACGGCGCCCGGTGCGGCCCAGCCGTTGCAAGAAGGACGCCACTGTGGCCGGCGCCTCCAACTGGATCATGCCAGGTTCCCGTTGATCCAGCAGGTCAACGACGAAACCATGAGCCCGTCGAGATCACATCCAGGAACGGCGACGCCGTACTGATGTCCGCCGACGACTTCCGCGGGAGAAGTGGTCATGCCCCGAAGATCTCGTGGCGACATCCCCGCTCACCAGGTGCGACGCCCCCACGGCGGCGCTCTGTGGGGGCGTCGGGCCCTGGTGTCGGGGCTTGTTGGGGCACTGTGTGGAAGTCGCCCGTCTGGCGGCGATCACATGCCCTTGTTCCGCTTCCGGTGACTCAGATGTGCGGGTGGCGTTCGTAGGAGGGCGCTTCGTCCGGGAAGTCCTCCGGAAAGACGTCGCTCACAAGGTCCCGCCGCAGGATGCGCAGGAGGTAGCTTTCCACAGGACCTTCGAAGAGGTCGTACTCGCTTCCCCGGCCGATGACAGACAGCACAGCCCACTTGCGGTGGTCCTCGTCGGGGATCAGGAAGCACATGTCCGCGTTGTCCGTGCCGCCCCAGCACACCAGGTCGGACGTCTCCGTTCCGCGTTCGGCCAGCAGCTTCTGGATATGGGGCCGGGTCGTGGCCATGGTCTTCCTGGCCTGCTGGGTCCGAGTCAGGAGATCGGCGGTCAGGTTGTCGGCGCCCGCACGGTAGACGCGAAGAAAGTCGTCGAACTTCGCACCTCCGAAGACGTCCAGAAAGCGCATGAAGGCAGAAGGGAAGGTGACGCCCAGCGCCGCCTCGGTCCGCTCCCAGTCGTTGGGCACCAGGCCCGCTTCGCCCGTGGCCGGGAAGGCCGCCAGAAGTTCCAGGTCAGTCATGTTCTGCCTACTTGTTGATGATCGTCTGGTCGATGTCGAGGCCGCCGCCCTTGGCGACGATCCGGACGCCTGCGGGGATGTCGTCGGCGGGATTTCTGTACATGATCACGATGTTCTCCGGCGCCGCTCCGTCGCCGCCCAGGGCCCGAGCGAGCAGGTGCCCGCGCGTGTGATCGGCGGTATCCCCCAGCCAGCCAGGTGGCTTCACGCGCCTGCTCGCCTTGCTGCCCGTGTTCAGCATCGACTTGGTGATCGTCGTGTCGACGCCTTGGGCACGCCCGAGGCCGTCGAGCGGCCTGCAGTAGGGCGGCGGTTGACGCGCCGCGCCGTAGCCGCCTCCTTGACCCGTACGGAGTGCCATTCCCAGGTCGTCCGCCGACGCCGTTGCGCCGCCCGGCAGGGCGAACTCGGGGGAGAGGCCGGGCAACCGGACTCCGCCCAGGAGTTCGCTCCAGCCGCCTGCCCTGCTCGCGGCCCTGACGGCAGCGCCCCCGCCGCCGAAGCCGCCGCCCAGGAGCGCGCCGTAAGCGGCGGCGTCGCGGGCCTCGTCGAGGCTGAGGCCCTTCTGCTCCCCCAGGGCGATGGACAGGGGCTGGGCGACGGCGAGGTCGACGGTGACGGACTCGATGCCGGCGAGGGCCGCGGTGGCCAGGGTGGTGCCCGCGATGGTGGCGACCTCGGCCGTGACCGTGACACCGAGGCCGGCGGCGAGTTCGGCGACGGTCGCGGCGGCCGCGTCGGCCGCTCCTTCGGAGAGACCCGCGGTGAAGACGGCCAGGAGGGTGCCCGCCACGAGGGTGGCGCCGACGATCTCCAGTTCGTGTTCGAGTTTCTTCTTCGCGGCGTGCACGGCGTCGGCGTAGGCGTCGAGGGCCTTGGCCATGTCGCGGGCGCCGTCGGACAGGTCCTTCAGCCAGCCGTGCTTGTCGTGGTAGTAACGGCGCCAGAAGGGGTCGTCGAAGGCGGAGATGGCCTCGCCCTTGTTGTGCTCGATCAGGGAGCGGGCGGCCCTGTTGGCGGCGGCGGTGACGTCCTCGACGTCGTCGGCGAAGTCCCGCCACGCCTTCGCGGCGTCCCGCAACCCGTCGACGTCGGCCGCCGGCCACCACATGCCCGTCAGGTCCTGGACGACCTTGCGGGCCTTGCCCGCGGTGCTCACTTGCCGTGGCCCTCGGTGTCGTGAGGAACGTCGATCCGGCTGAACATCGAGCGGATCAGCTGTTCGTTGTCGATGTGACCGTCGGCCATGTCGGCCATCGCCGTGTGGATGCTGGCCAGTCCGGTGGCCAGAATCTGGGCGGACTGCTCGACCCGCTTGACCAGAGGCCCGTAAGTCTCGTGGAACTTGGTGCCCTGCTCGTCGTCGCCCCAGGGCGCGCCGGCCGCCGACAGACCGGTCTTCAGCTTGGTCAGTGCGTGCGCGAGGGCAACGCTCTCGTGGCTGAAATGCGGTGCTGTCCGCTTGATATCGGCGATCTTGATGTCGAGTATCTCGCCCTGTTCGCCGATGACTTGGTGCTCTCCCCCTCCGTCAGTTGCCCGGACCGTTCGACTCTGACCCGGAGGTGTCGAGCACAAGTTCGATCGCTGCAAAGGAGGAGCAAAGACTGTCGGCGGGGTCTGGGCGCGGCCGGCGCCGATCGACGAGGGTGCCCTCCATCGCCCCGTCGGCGCGGGCTCGGTCACGCGGACAGCCGGCGCACCCTGTTGTCGTCCGTCACCTCGTACACCTCTATCCGCAGCAGGTCGCGGACGTGACCTGGAACGCGCTCGACGGCCTGCACGGACGAGGACGGCACGACGAGCGCGTACCGGGTCCGGGCGTCCCGGCTCGTCATGCGGCGCAGCAGCTGCCCGTAGGCGATGTCGGCGTCGATGCCCTTCTCGCTGGTGCGGCCCTTGGCCTCGCAGATCAGCCGTTCCTCGCCGCGCACCGCTTCGAGGTCGGTCCAGCGGTCCGTGGGCTCGACCGGCGTCCAGCCCTCGGCGAGCAGCCAGGTGCGGAAGGCGTCGGTCACCCGGTCCTCGTCGCTGGCCCGGGCCAGGAGCTTCCGCAGGACGGCCAGGTCGGCTTCCTCGTTGCGCCGCAGCCGCCCGCGTCCGTCCGCGTCCAGGTCGGCGGGCCGGACCACGACCAGCCGCAGCCCATGGGCGGGGATCTCGGTCTCACGGCGCGCGTCGTACTGGGCCCGCTGCTCGCCCCGGTGGACACCGCTGACGGTGAGCCGGTCCGGCTTGTCGAAGTGCGGCACCGGCTGGTCGTGCTGGATCTCTCGGTACTCCACCACCAACTGGTGACCGGGCCAGTACGCGTCGACCGGCAGTCTGACCCGCCGGCCCCCGGCTCCGGGGTCCCCGAGCAGCCAGTCGAACCTGTGCTGCGTCAGGGCAGGTTCGTCGAGAATCCGATTGCACAGGCCGATGACGTACGCCTCGTCGCTGTCTTCTCTCGCTCCCATGGCGAGCATGCTGCCAGGGACCTCTGGCGACGGGAACTCATGTGACGACAGGCTCCCGCAGGGTGGGTGGCGTGCGCGGCCCGGGCTGACCGGTTGCGTGCGGGTGAGTTGCGGCAAGGGCGGCACAGTGGGTCCATCAACAACCGACCGCACGTGGTTGTGGGCAACTGCAGGTTCGTCAAGTAGTCCCCGGCACGGAGGATGGCCCGGCCGCACCTCGGTCACGGCGGCCATCACGGTCCAGACCTTCTTGCCGGGTGATGCAGTGTCGTTGCTGCGATCACCGGGGTGGCCGGCGGGGCGCGGTGCCGTGCCCCACGCCTTCGCGAATGCCGGGACCAGGAGGAGCCCCCCGCCGTCCTCCTCGCCTCTCCCGGCTCTGCTCTGACCAAGGGGGACGGCCCTACGGTCGGCCGCTGTAGTGGTGGGGGCCGGCCCTTCGGGGGTTGTCACACCCCGGGACGGCCCGCCGGTCCAGCCGGCCGCCGCTCCGTCTAGCCGATCATGCGTCCCTTCACCAAGGCGGCGGGCAGCGCCCCGTGGAGGACCTCTTCTCGGGGGAGCGTGAGACCGAAAAGCTCCTGCACGATGGCAAGGGACTTCTCCTCGGCGACGTCCCGGTCCTCCTCTCCCGCGATTCCGGCGGCCAGCACCCTGTCCCGGACCAGCTCGGGATGCGTGCCCGTGATCTCGGCGGAGTCACGGACGGCCATCTCGAACCCGCACACGTACCGTCCGTCGTGCTGGTAGGTGAAGACCGGAGCGGGGATCGTCGGGTTCTCCGTCTCGTGCCTGAGCCAGAAGACGTGCGCACCGTCCTGCGAGATGTCACCGGTGTAGCCGGGGCCGAGTCCTCCGGTCCAGTCACCGGCCGCCACCGCGAACGCCAGGTCCCCGACCGCCCCGTACCGCACGCAGGACGTGGCTCCGCGCGGGTGCCACTCACGGTCGACGTCGTTGACGTAGTCCTCCAGATCCCCGCGGGTGTACGGACCCAGGAACACCGGATCCGCGCCCTGCGCCAGGCGTCGCACCAGCTCTTCGGGACCGATGCCGCGCACCAGGACGACGCAGTATCCGAGCCAGGTGATGTCGGTCCGGGAGATCCACACGATGCCGTCGCTCATACCGCTTCTCCTCCTAGCGGGGAGAAGGCGGCGCCGGAGGTGTGCTCTCCGGCGCCGCCTCGTTGTCCGTCAGGTCAGGTCACCTGATGTCACAGGTCACGACAGCCTTGTCGGCGTCGCACTTCTCGAAGCCGGGAGTCCTGACGAAGTACAGGTCCTGGTCGAGGAGACGCAGCTGCCGCGCGAACGTGGGGAACCGCTGCATGGCGGTCGAGCGGTCGGCCTGCCACGTGCTGCCGCTCTTCTTGAACGGCGGCCCGGCCTGCGGGTCGCTGCCGGACTTGGGACGGCCGTTGGCCGCCGCAGCAGCTAGGCCCGCCCTCTCCGGGCCGGCCGCCGGCCTGGACGACGGCTGGGCGGACGGATTCGGGTTGGGGGTGAACGCGGCCGTTGCGGAGGGGGGTTGGGTGCTTGCTTCGCTGGTCGAGGCGAAGGGGACTACGGCGAGGAGTGCCGCGCCGAGGGCGAGACAGCGCAGCCTCCACCGCTGTTTGGATCGTCGCACGATCTCTCGTGTCCTTCCCCGTAGGAGATTCCAAACATGTGTGCGAATGTGCACACGAGTTCAGGACCGTAGGGGAAGGAGTCACCAGGGGTGAAGGTGGTTTAAGGACAACTGAGCGGCCAGGCCGGTCCGGCGCTCAGGCCTGGCGGACGTGCCGGGGTGCCGCGTTCAAGTCGTCGGACACTGAGCGGCGGCGATAGCGGCGGCGGGTGGAGTGCGGCGAGCGGCGCAGGCGGGGCACAGGGGCTCGTCGCCGGTCGGCCGGAAGAGGGTGGGCTGTACGTGGTCGCCCTCGCACTCCCGGGTTCCGGCCAGGCGCGGGGAGAGGAGCGCGCCGGTGGGGCTTGTGGCGGGTGACGGCCGGTGGCCCGGTGCGGGTGCCGCTGTGGGCTGTGCCCGCTGTGCCGACGGTGCGGGCTGTGCGGGGGGTACGTCGCTGAGGAGGTGGCGGAGCAGGCCGCCGGGGCGGTGCACCGGGGTGCCGTCGTCGGGGAGGTTGCGCAGGATGTGCGCGCGGATCGCGGCGGGCTGGTGCCCGGCGGCCAGCCAGCGCGCCGTTAGGTTCGTCAGCTCGGCGAGCATCGGGCGGGGGATGTGGCGGAGGGCGGGATCCAGGTCGCGGTAGGCGGCGGCGAGGGTGCGGGCTGCTTCGTGGTGGGGAGGAGTGGCGGCGGGAAGCTCCGGCCGTCCGTCGAGGCGGTCCTGGCCGCCGTTGCAGTCCTCGGGGGGTTTGGGGGGACGGTCGTGGGTGTTCCTACAGGGGTTTTCCCTTGGAAGACCGTCGGTGGGCGGACTGGTCGGCTCACCGACCGCCGGATCACGAGGACTCGGTGCGAGCTGCGGCGATGACGGCGATGACGCCGGTACGGGGACCTGGCCGAGGAGCTTGGCGGCTTCGGCGGCGCTCAACGGCACGTTGGAGACGAGCTGTTGGGTGACCCAGTGGCCGCCGGGACCCTGGACGCGCCTCTCGTGCACGAACCCTTCGCCCTTGAGTTGGCGCTTGGCCCGGGTGAAGGCGCAGGCGCCGATGTTGGCTCGTTCGGCGGTGCGGGAGAGGGATTCCCTTGTGCCCTGGGGGAGGGAGAGCTGCCAGGTCAGCAGGCGTACCGCGTCCGAGGAGAGGCGGGGGTGCCGGATGATGTCGTGCGAGAACTGGGTGTAGGCGCGCGGGGGCGCGATACAGTGCCGGTAAATCACGGTGGAGTCGCTTTCCACTGGTGGTTCAGGCCCTCGCGAACGGTTGCAGCCGTTGCGGGGGCCGAGTTATGTGCTGTGCGCTGTTGGGGTGACGGTACCGCACCGAGAGTGTGCGGATGAACGCGTCGAGTGAAGAAAGCTTTCGCTGGTCAGTGTTCACTCACACGAGTCAACCTGCCCGAGTTTGCGATCGGTTGACACTCCTACTCTGCGATCACGGACGGTGAGCGGTGGGTGAGGAGGGTCGCATGGAGTCGGGGGCTGACTCGGGCGCGGGTGTGGAGGGGGAGGCCGGCGGGGAGTTCCTGCGGTGCTTCGGGCGTCAGATCAAGTTGCTCCGGGAGCAGGGCGGGCTCGCCCAGGGGCAGTTGGGGGAGCGGGTCGGATACGGCGAGGCGCAGATCGCGGCCGTGGAGCAGGGGCGGCGGATTCCCAAGCCGGAGCTGATCGACTCGGTTGAGCGGGTGCTGGGGGCGCGGGGTGTGCTGGTGGCGATGAAGGAGGAGGTGGCGAGAGCTCGGTATCCGTCGTTCTTTCGGCCCTTCGTGCGCTACGAGGCCGAGGCCGCCGAACTGCAGGTATACCAAGTCCACTTGGTGAACGGCCTGCTCCAGTGCGATGAGTACATGCGTGCTGTCGTCGAGATGTGGCGGCCTCTGCTGGACGCGGACACCGTGGAGCAACGGATCTCGGCACGGCGCGATCGGCAGAAGCTGCTCTCGCGTGTGCCCAAGCCGCTCCTGAGCTTCGTCATCGAAGAACACGTGCTCTTACGGCCTCTGGGCCGCGTTCGTGCGGATGGCGTCGCGCGGCTGAGGTGAGCGAGGAGGGGCGGTCGGCAGCCGACCGCCTCTCTCCGCTTACTCGCTCTTCTTCTTGCGCCCGCGGGTCTTCTTCTCGGGACGCCAGTTGACGAGGTCGGAGTCGGAGAGTTGGCGTTCCGTACGGCCGTTCTCCAGGGCGGACTGGAACTCCTCGGCGGGGTTGCCCTCCGATTCCCTCGCTCGAGCCCCGCTCTGCCTGTGTCTCCCCGGCGCCGGCTGGGCCGCGGCGGCCGACGGCCGGAAGCCGAAGGAACGTGTGGGGACACCGGCCCGCGCCGCCGGGATGAAGTGGTCGCGGATCAGGAACCTTCGCCGGCTGTCGTCGATCACCGTCCCCGCTGGCACGGTGCTGGTGGCCCCCGGCGAGGTGCAGTCCTCCCCGTCCGCTCACTCCTCCGAACCGGCGCCGTGAGTGAGTCGTCACGGCGCCGAGCGACGGTGCACTTGCGCCGCCGCGTCGGATTGCTCGAATTCTTCCCCCGGAGCGCGGCGCTGCGCCATACTCTTACTACTCTCGGTCATCTCGTGGAGTGTTCCCTCGCCGCCCCACCGCGCCGTCGGAACCCTGTCGGCTCATCGCTGCGCGCTGGAGGGACATGTCAGTCTCCGATCCCACAGTCGACGATCTCCTCGTCTTCCACTTCGAGTGTCTGCAAGGGATGTACTTCTCGGAGTACCAGCGGCTCGAGGGCGGTTCGCTGCTCTTCAGTGACGCGATCAAGGATCCGTACTACAACTTCTTCGCCCCTGGATCCCCGGCCGCCGCAGCCACGCTGCCGGCCGCGATCGAGGAAGAGTTCGTGCGGCGCGGGCGCCAGCCGGCGGTGTACCTGACGCCGCAGGCCGGCGCGTCTGTTGCGGGCGAAAACGTCTGGGCCCAGGACGCGTGGCTGGTCGGCGACACCGCGGCACTGGTCGAGCCGCAAGCCAGTGACGGAAGCCTGCGCCTGCGGACCGTCGGCCACGAGGACCGGGGGGTCTACGTCGACACCTTCACCGCTGCGTACTCCGGTGGCGACCCGGACGACCCGTACGGTGACCTGGACAGCGCCTACTCCGAGAGCCTCGGGGCGTCCTTCGACAACGAGGTCCCCGGTTACCGGAAGTACTACGTACTGGCGACCCTCGACGAGCAGCCCGTAGGGGTGGCCGCCCTGTTCACGGCGGGCAGCCTCGCCGGTGTCTACGGTGTCGGCACACTGCCCGGCCACCGCCGCGCCGGCATCGGCTCCGCCATCATGCGGTACCTCGCCCGTATCGCCGAGACCGACGGGTGCGCGCACATCATGCTGCAGACGGAGGCCCGATCAGCCGTCCAGAGCTGGTACGAGCACTTGGGCTACCGGCACGTCTTCGACGCCTCGTACCTCACCATCACACCGGAAGCGGGTGCGTGACCGGCGCCGCCGGCCTCGGGGGAGAGCTCAGCGGAACGTTAGGTGGGCCGTTACGCCACCTGAACGGGCTCACCGTGGTCGACGTCCGCCGAGGGGAGACCCGTAAGGCATCCGTCACCCTCTCCCAGGGCAGGATCCTCGCGCTGGACGAGCCCGCTCCCGAGGGCGCCGAGAGCGTCGACCTGGACGGTTGCTGGGCCACGCCCTCCTTCGTGGACATGCACGCCCACGTCACGTTCGAACCCCGGACCCATGACGGCGCGGTCACCTTCGCCTTCGACGAACCACCCGAAGTCGGCGGGCTGCGTGCCGTGCAGAATCTGACGGAAGCCCTGCGCAACGGCATCTGCCTGGTCAGGGACGTCGGCGGCCGGGCGCCCCACATGGCCGAGGCCAAACGTCACGTGGCGTCCGGGCGCATCCTCCTGCCGGAACTGGTGACCAGCGGTGAACCACTTTGCCTGCCGAACGGACACGGCTCGGTGTTCGGACAGCAGCTGTCCCAGGGCACGCTTGACGAGCTGATGGGCCGGCAGGCGGCGGCAGGACACGAGTGGCTGAAGATAATGAACGGCCCGGAGCTGTGGCCCGACGAAGAACTGGAACGGATCATCCGGTCGGCTCACCGCGCGGGCATGCTGACCGCCGTCCACGCGTTCACCCCCGCCGGAATAAGAGCCGCCGTCCGGGCCGGCGCCACCACCGTCGAACACGGGATGATCGCGGACCCCCACCTCATGGAAGAGGCCAGGGGCCGCTCCACGGCCTTCGTGCCGACCGCGTACTGCTCATGGATCTCCCTGCGCGCCCGGTTCGTCATGAGCCAGCCGGCGTCCGAGGTGGCGATCCTCGACTACTGGCACGCATACCTGGAGGAGTGCCGCCCGGCCCACATCGCCGCGGGGCTCCCCGTTCTGGTCGGCACGGACGCCGGATGCGCGCCCTGCTCCTTCGACGACTACATCGACGAACTGCTCAGATTCGAACGCTGGGGCATCGCGCCCATGGAAGTCATCCGCAACGCCACCATACGAGCTGCCGAGTGCCTGGGAAGAGCTGAGGACTTCGGATCCATAGACGTCGGAAAGTGGGCCAACCTGGTCGTCACCGCGCATGACCCGACGGTGTCGCCGGCCGCGTTACGGGATCCGATCCTCGTCCTCTACAAGGGAAGCAGCGTCGTCAACGCCCTGGGAGAGAGATGGCCCTGACCGCGCCGTTGAACGTCCACTGGGAACTGACCAACCTCTGCAATCTCAACTGTGTGCACTGCTACCAGCAGGATGACGGCCCCCGCACCGGCCTGCCTCTCGCCGACCTGCTGCACGTCATCTCCCGGCGCATCGTGGACGCCGGCGTGTTCGAGGTGACCCTCACTGGTGGTGAGGTGCTCCTCGTTCCTCAGCTGCCGGAGCTCGTCGCCTACTTCAACTCACACGGCCTGCGACCTCACATCACGTCCAACGGCATGCTCGTCACCGACGAGAAGGCGGACTGGCTCGCCGCGGCCGACGTCACCTTCCAGGTCAGCCTGGACGCCGCCGACCCCGAGCGTCACAACGCCGTACGCCGCTCGCCGCGCGCGTACGAGAAAGCCCTGGAGGGCGTGACCCGACTCGTCGAGCGCGGGGTCGAGGTCTCCTTCGCCTACACCGCCATGCCCGACAACCTCGAAGAGATCGACGGCGTGCTCGCCGTCGCCGCCGAGCGGGGAGTCGGCCGGGTCTGCGTCGGCGAGGTGCTGCCCGAGTTCGGCGACGCGGCCAACCGGCGGCGGCTCGAGATAGCAGCGGAACCCTTCGGTCAGTTCGTGGCCGGACTGCGCGAGTTGCGCGACCGCTACCGCGGCCGGGTCGACCTCGCGGCGGCGCTGCTGTCGGGACACCTGCACGACCAGCGCCTGCGCGCCTCCCCGTGCACGGCACTCGACCGCGACCTGGCCATCCTGCACGACGGATGGGCCTACCCGTGCCCGTTCGTCAGGGACCGGGGCCGGCGCCTGGGCGACGTCCGGCGGCAAGACCTGCGCACGATCTGGGCCGGCGCCCAGGCCGAACGCTTCCGGCATGAGAAACGCACGGAGTCTACGAAACACTGCGTGAGCACGGTTCCTCCTCCGGGCCCGGTTCTCGTACAGCTCGGCACACGGCCACCGACCGCGAAATCGGCAGACTAGGAGACGTCATGACCTCGATCGGTGTACTGCCCCGGTTCACCTCACGGCAGGAGGGCGACGGGTTCGTCCTCCTCGTACAGGACGGCGGCCGGTACCTGTACGCGAACGCGAGCGCTCACGAGCTCCTCGACAGGTTGCGGTCCGGCGCCCCGGTGGACGAAGTGGTCTCCGCGGTGGCCGCACGGTACGCATGGGAGGACGACCAGGCTCGGCTCCTCCTGGCGGAGCTGGTCGACGTGGTGAACGGCCGCCTCGAACGCGCGGGGACAGCCGCCGATCCGACCCCCTGCGTCCGCCCGCTCGCCGACCTTCTGGGTGAGAGCGCCGACCGGTGCGAGACCTTCGGAATGCCCCTGTGACGACCCCCGACAGAGAAGGACGGTGGCAGCTATAGCCGGCATCAGCAACACCCTCATCTACGTCGAGAAGCAACTCGTCCTTCCTATAGGCGTGAAGCTGGTGGGCTCGTCCCTCGCCGCGCGCAGCAGCGAGCAGATCAGCGGGGGCTTCAGCTGGTTCCTCGCGGCCAAGCTCGGGTACGCGGCCGAAGCGGGTGCGGACATGTACCTGGCCGACCTCTTCCCCGAGGACATCTTCTCGTTCGCCTACGCGGAGATCGAGAGGAAGAACCTCGGTGTCCGGGACTTCGCCGAGGCCGTCGGAAGCCGTAAGGTCACGCCACCCGACGTGGTCACCATCGACGGAACGCTGCGGTTCCCCGACATCACACCGCAGGCATACGACCCGTTCCGGCCGCCGGTCATCCAAATCCCCAACCAGTACAGCGTCTACGGCTACCAGTGCTTCACCGGAGTACTGGAGAACAACGGTTTCGAGATCCCCATCTACTTCCTCGTGGAGTCGGCCGAGCTGGTGTTCTACGCCCACAACAAACCGGTGGAGGTCGTGGGAGTCGTCAAGTGGTCGCCCGGCTACGAGGTCGCAGGGCACGTCCTCAACGGGATCGTGCTCGCGGCGGCGCTGCTCCTTCGACGGTGAGGAGGAGCTGCCATTCGCCGTCGTCCGCCACCGCCGGCCCTGGGGCTGGTCGACGTCATCTACGTCACCCCCTGGGTGATCGGCTCCCTGTTGCTGCACGACATACCGACTCCGGTGACGCTGGGTCTGCTGCCAGTCTTCATCGCGAGCTGGTGGCAGGACTGGCGGTCGGCACGTACCGCCACCTCGTACTTCTCGGGTGAGCTCGTCGGGTTCGACGCGCTCACCGCGGGAAACTACGTAGCGCTGGTCGACGGCTGGCGCCGTCCGGCGCCGGACGGGGCGTGGCTCAGCACCGCCACGCTCATCAGCTGGACAGGTGTCTTCGCCATCTATGTCACGTGGAACCTGGCCGTGATGCGAAAGGCGGACAAACCGACCCGGAGAGCCTTCCTGCGCTTCACCCTCGCCGAACTGCCCCTGCTGGCCATCGGTATCGCCCTCGTCGTCGTCCAGACGACCGTCGGCTGGGACAGCCGCTGGCTGCAACCGGTCGGCGTGGGCGTCCTGGCCGCCTCGCACGCCGCGCTCCTCATCATGTGGCGGGTCATGTCCGCGAAGGAGGAATGAGGAGATCATGCTCGTCTCGGCAGACTCCCACGTCGTCGAGCCGCCGGCCGTCTTCCGGGACTACCTGGAGGCGGCCTGGCGAGACCAGGCGCCGCGCCTCGCGCCGGACCACGCGGGCGGCGAACGGTACGTTCTGCCCGGCACCACGAGGGCGATCGGCCTGGGACTTGCCGGGTCGGCGGGAGCCCCCGGTGGGCGACTCAGGGAAACCGGCACGTCGTTCGCCGACATCCGGCCGGGTGCGTGGCAACCCGTCCCACGCCTCGACGACCAGGAGGCCGACGGAGTCGCGGCCGAAGTCCTCTACCCCACCGTCGGGCTCTTCCTGCTGCGCCACATCAACCGTGAGTACTCCGCTGCCTGCATGGCGGCCTACAACACCTGGCTGGCCGAGTTCTGCGCCGCCGCGCCGGGCAGGCTGATCGGATGCGGCGCGACCGCCGTCACGAGCCCTGACAGTGCCGTGCGCGACCTCCGGGCGATCCGCAGCAAGGGACTGAAGGGCGCCCTGCTGCCGTTGGAGCCAACCGACGGCTTCTACGCCGACGAACGGTTCGACGCCCTGTGGGCCACTGCCTGCGACCTCGCCCTGCCGATCACCTTCCACGCGCTGCCCCCGGACCGCCGAGCGCCTGCCGCGGGGCCCGGTGCCCCAGTGATCCTTCCGATGTGGGAAGCGCAGGAACTCCTCACCGGACTCGTCTTCGGTGGCGTCCTGCACCGCTGGCCCGCGCTGCGGATCGTGTTCGCCGAGTTCGACGCCGGTTGGGTGCCCCACCTCGTGCAACGCCTGGACCACTACTTCCACCGGCACCACCGCTGGCTGAGGCTCGACGGACGGATTCACCGCCCACCATCCGAGTACATCGCCCGTGCCGTCCACTTCACCTTCCAGGACGACCCGACGGCGCTGCGGCTCGCACCCCATTCACGGACCAACCTGTTGTGGGCGAGCGACTTCCCGCACGCCGAGTCCACCTGGCCCGCCTCCAGGTCGATCGCCTCGGCCGGCTCCGAACTCCTGCCGGGGCAGTTGTACGAGGAGGTCTTCTCGGACCGGGCACGTCTCCTGTACGGCATCTGAGATGCCTCAGCTGGGCAACGCACACCGTGACGTCATCCCGCGCCCTCCACATAAGGGCATGCCAGCCGCCGCAGCGGAGACCTCCTGTCCCATACGTGCCAGCGCGCACCGCACACGGGATCCGTCGCGTAGGTCACCTCGGCGGGGAAGCCGTCGGCCTTGACCCGCGCGGCCGGTGGGCCGGCGAGACGCCTGCCGCAGCCCGGACAGTGATCCGGTGTATGCATTGGGTGCATGCCCATTGCTCTCCTCCCGACATGCTCCCGCTCGGAGGCTGCCCATCCGCTCAGCGTGACGGCGTGGGTGGCGCAGGCCAGGACGCGCCAGGCCTCGGGAGTCCAGGCGAAGGTCGCATCTGGGGCGAAGCGGCGGCCCAGTTCCGGCCTCACCTCGCTCGGCCGAGTCGTTCAAGCCGCAAGCTTTCATGATCGCGACCCCTGCGGCAAGAGGTTCGTGAAGATCTTGCGGAAGATTGGTGCGAGTGTTAGCTTCCGGCTCGGTCGTGTGGTCCAGCGCCGAACCGTGGCCTGCTCAACCGCCTCACACTCGGGCACGGGCTGCGCCGGGTAACGGCCGGCTGGCGCGAAGTGTGCGGGAAAGTGCAGATCACCGGGGTGCGGCAGTGCGCTACCGGGGTCCTACGACTCCGGGAGGCCGTCCGACATGCCCATACCCTCCGAGACACGGCGGAACCGCGATGGTCTGCCGGTCATCGACCTCGCCGCCGCGCGGGAACTGTTCCGGACCGCCGAGTCGAGCGGCCTCGGCCGGCCGGGCACCGACGGGATCTTCGACCGGTGGCTCGACAACCGATCCGACATCGCGTTCTACCGCAACGCGGACCGGCCGCTGCAGGCACGTGCCGTCGACGTGGACGACGAGGTGCCCGAAACGCTGAGCAACAGCCGCATCGGCCAGGCCCGCCTGGAAGCGATCTGCCTCAACCCGTCCCAGCCCGACTACTACTCGGACCCGCGCCCGGAACCGTCCTGTGCGCACCCGGACGACGAGGAGCCGGAGGAGTTCGAGGAGTTCGAGCAGACCGACGAGGACGAGGACACGGAGGCCCACGACTGTTTCTCCGGCATGCCCGGCCTCTGCTGGCACGACGAGGTTCGCCGGCGGCCCTACGCGAAGGTGGACAGCCACCAGGGCCACGAGGACTGCGCCGAAGAGGGTTGCGTCCTCCAACTCGTGAACGCCTATCGCGGCGTCTTCCGAGATCCGCACTGGGACCTGAGCGGTGAACTCCCGCCGGACTTCGACGGACGCTCACTCCGGGGGCTCACCGTCCTCGTCGAAGCCGCTCGGCGGAAGCTGGCCACGGAGCGACTGGACACGGAGGGGCCATGGCGTCTGGGCGGCTTCTCCTGCGAGAGCGACCTCGTCGACCCCGACGGTGAAGACGAGGAACCCGACGCCTCCGACGACGAGCCGGACTGGGAATCGGACGCGATCCGCTACTACGCCGAGATCGACGACGATGACGACGTCCCCGTCCTCCAGATCACCGGAGCCCGCTGGGGAGAACTCCACATCTTCTACCGCGAGCCCGTGTCCGTCCCCGGCGACGAGCCGCTGGACGCGGGCACCGTGGACGGGCTGCGGACCGTCCTGCGACGGGCGACCGAGCAGGTCGGCGAAGCGGGTTACCGGATGAACGGCGACTGGCGCCTCCACTGGTCCCGCTGCTACGTCCTCCTGGCGGACTGATGGCGACGAGCAACGCCAAGGACACCCGGCGCGCAGAATCACCCACCAAGTCCGGACCCAACTCGAACGCGTCCGCCGAGCAGAAGGCGGAACAACGCCGACGCGCGATGCAGGACGCGGACTTCGCCCGTGACGCCGAGCGACGGCGCAACGGCCTGGGAGCTGCTCCGGCCCGGACGGAGAAGCCGTCGAGCCCGGCCACGCCCGGGAACATGGGGCCATCCAAGAAACGTGCGAAAAAGCGCCTCGCCGCCGGCCGCAAAGCGGCCCCCGCCGTTCGAGCCGCTCCCGTCGCGGACAGGGGCGTGGACCGCCGGCAGGCACTCCCCAAGATCGCGCCTGCGTACATGCTGTCGTCTCCGGCGGACCTGAAGCGCGATCGGCAGAGCCGGAAGGCGAAGTCGAAGAAGGAAGCGGAACGGCCGGCGAAGAAGGTGCCACGGACGACGAAGACGCCGTAGGCCGCCACATCCGGCCGGTCCACCGAGGGTCGCTGAACCCTCCACGGACCGGATGAGAGAGGCATACGCTGATTTGGGGGTCCCGTCGGTCTGGCTGAGACATGGCCATGCTCGCCCGTCTCGGCACCGAACTCGCCCTCGCCGAAGGCATACTGACCGGCCGCGGGGAGAGCGGACAACGGCCGAGCACGGTCGCCGGTGCCGCCCAGGCGGTCGTCGCCACGGCCTGGCGCACCCACGGGACACGACTGCTGCGGCGCAGACCGGCCGTCCTCGACGACTGGCTCACCGGACTCCAGCACCAGCACGACCCGGTGACCGTCCTGACCTACCTGATGAGCATGTTCGGGCTGACGCACGTCTCCGAGCACCGGCTCACCGGCCCGGACCACATGCACAGCTACACCTCGACCCTCGTCCTGCGCGACGCGCGGGGCCGTGCCCACCGGTGGGCAGTACCGCCCGACGGGCCCTGCTCCAAGACCGAGGCGGACAAGGCGACCGCCCAGGACGTCCTGGAGATCCTCGCCGCACCTGCCGACGACCTGGTCGAGACCCTCACCGAGGCGGAGTCCGGCCTGCTGAGGTACCTGCTCCAAGCGCAGCTCGACGGACTGGGACCGACGAACGAACGGCAGCGCGCCCGCATGGTCAGCGGCGGCCTGCTCGGCACCGACCTGCTCGCCACAGGAGATCTCGACGCCTTCCGCGCCTGGGCGGAACGGGTGTGGACGCTGCTCGGTCCCGACGCGACACCACCGCCTGACGCCCTGCGCGAGCTATACCGGCAGGTCGTCCACGATGTCCGGGTCGGTCCCCGCTCCCTGGTGAGCCGGATGGCGGCGGACGAGGGATCCGACGATGCGAGCCTGGTCCGCCGAAACGCGGCCGAGGCGGTACGGCGGGCGGCCCGGACCGGACCGTGGGACGTCTCGGTCCGCGACGTCGTGCAGTACTGGTGGCGCGACCAGGCGTCACGGGCCGGCGTCACTCTCCGCGACGACATACGGCGGGAGGTCGCCCTGCCACTCCCGTCCCAGCTCGGGACACTGCACGAGACGCTGGCCTGGTGCGGCGAGGCCGTGGAGGCGGCGGGCACCTCCGTCGACGTCGAACTGACCGTCCAGGACGGCACCCTGCATACCTGGATCGGCCTGCACGAGGTCGATGTACGGGCGGCCTGCGACGACTTCGCCCGGCTGCTGTCCCGCACCCGGCCGTGCACCGACTGCCTCGTCGACGACGACCACGTGTTGCTGCGTCTGCACAGCCGGCCCGAGACGGCGGAGGCGTCCCCACTGGCGGCAGCCGGTCTGGATGCCTACCTCTGCGACCCCAGCGAGACCAAGGACCTGACCTCCAGTGGCAACCCGTAAGTCACTCCGCACTGCTCCCGATCACGGCGACTGGGCTGCTCCGTACCAGCCGGCCGATATCGCCGACCTCGACCCGGAGACCGCCGACCGGCGCGGCGGGATTCCGAGACCCCCGATGGTGGATGCCGTGTACCGGGTCGTCGAGATCGAAGGGCCGATCCACCGGCAGGTTCTCCTCCGGCACCTGGCCGAGCTGCTGTACAAGTCCAGGCCGGGTTCGATCAGCGTGTCGGTGAACACGGCGGCGGATCAACTGCGTGGCGAGGGCCGGATAGCCGAGACAGGGGAATTCCTCGATGTGACAGGACGGTCGTGTGCACAGGCCCGGTGGCCGCTGCCCGGCCTCACCGCTCGGCCGGTCGAGCATGTGGCACCGGCCGAACGCCAACGCTGCCTGGTCGGCCTCGTCGAGGACAGTCCGCGTGGCATCAGCGCAGAGGAGGCTGTCGGGGCAGCCCTCGCGTTCTTCGGCTGGACCGCACGGAATACTGCTTCCTGCAACTGCCGCAGGGTGTCGAACCGCTGCTCCACGTCCCGGTGCAGCGCACGTTCGAAGAACCCCTTCAGGCCTTCACTGAGCGCCTGCGGGAACAGCTCCGCCGACACATGCAGCTCGGCGTCGGCCACCATCCGCGGGTCGCCCTGGCCGTCACCCCGCACCGGCCTCTCCCCTGAGGCCATCTCGTGCAGGGTGACGGCGGCGGCGTACCACTCGGCGTGGTCGTCGTAGCGAGAGCGGCCCGCTCCGCCCAGGAACGGGCCGAGGTATCCACGGGTGCCCGCGTGCACGTCCTGGTCGGGGGCGTCGGCCAGCGAAGCTCCCGTGGAGCGGGCGCTGTCGGCTTGGGAACAGCGGGCACCTCCGGACGGCAGTGGGCAAGAGGGGAGGCACGGGTGAAGCGCGTCCGTGCCCCCTTGGCGGCAGGATGAGAATCCCTCCGCCCCACCGACAGGCGGCCGTGGCCGACGGCTCCGAGATCACTTCGGCCGATGACGTCCACACGGAAGCCCCCGTCGCCCACCCGGCACGGGGGCTTCCTCTCGACGGCCGACCCGCCTACTGCTCCAGCTCGTCCAGCGCCCCCAGCTGCTGCATCAGCCCCAGCTGGTCGTGCTGCCACCAGGTCTCGGTGATCTTGCCGTGGGCGCCGAAGCGGAAGAGGGTCATGCCGGTCATGGTGACCTGGCGGCCGGTCGCCGGGATGCCCAGGAAGTCGCCCTTGTGGGTCGCGTGCCAGGTCCAGCGCGCGCAGGCCTGGTCGCCCTGGGCCAGCACGTCGTCGACCGTGAAGGCGAAGTCGAAGGCGGCGCGCCACATCCGGTACTCGGCGCGGACGCTGTCCAGCCCGATGGTGTCCTGCGGGTTCACCGGGTCGTGGCTGTGGATGTCCTCGTCCAGCAGGTCGTTGAGTGGCGGCAGCTCACCCTCGCTCTCCAGAGCCGCGAAGAGCCGCCGTACGGCGTCGAGGCCCAATTGCTCGTCCCTGACGACGTCCAGGTCCGTGAACCTCGGCGTCTCGTCGCACAGGGCGACCATGTCCCGGAAGATCCTGCCGGTCTCAGGGAGGTCCGAGTTCCGCATCGCCTCCTCGTACGACGGGAACTCCACCACCTCGACGATGTGCGAGGCGTCCGAGCGGTCCTTGCCGACCACCGCGTGCGTCGCCGTGCGCCTTCCCTTGCTCTGGGTGACCCAGTCGTCCATGAGCCGGTTCATCTCGTCCAGCCGGCTCGTCCTGCACTCGATGAGCTGTACGAAGGTCATGCCACCGCCTCCGGCCCCCCTGGTCCGGTACCGACCCGACCATCTTCCCACCGGAACGGCGGGGCCACCCGTGCTACTGAGGCCCGTACTTGCGGCCCGTCCGCGAGCTGATCCCGCCCAGCAGACCGCGGGGCGTGACCTTCACCAGCCCCATCAGCGCCTTGTAGCGCGGGTCCGGGATGGACACCGACCTGCCGCGCGCGAGGTCGGCCAGCGCCGCCGCGACCAGCTTGTCCGCGTCCAGCCACATCCAGCCGGGGATGTTGTCCGTGCCCATACCGGCCCGCTCGTGGAACTCGGTGCGCACGAAGCCGGGGCACAGCACCATCAGCCGGACCCCGCTGCCGGCCAGGTCCTTCGCCGCGCCCTGGGTGAACTGCACGACCCACGCCTTCGAGGCGCCGTAGGTGCCCCGGGGCAGGAAGGCGGCCACCGACGCCACGTTGACCACACCGCCCCGGCCGCGCTCCCGCATCGCCTCGGTGGCCGCCGAGGTCAGCCGCAGTACCGCCTCGCAGTGCACCTTGAGCATCCTCAGCTCGTCGGCCATGGGCACATCGAGGAAGCGGCCCTTGTTGCCGAAGCCGGCGTTGTTGATCAGCAGGTCGACCGGGTTGCGCCGGTCGCCGAGCCGGTCGGCCACCGTCTCGATGCCCTTGTCCTCGGCGAGGTCGGCGGTGAGCACCTCCACCTCGACACCGTGCCGGTCGTGCAGCTCGGTCGCCTGCTCGCGCAGCCGCTTGGTGTCCCGCGCCACCAGGACGAGGTCGTGCCCGTCAGCCGCCAGGCGCCGCGCGAAGGCGGCACCGATCCCCGCGGTCGATCCCGTAATCAGAGCCGTTGTCATGGCCCAAGGGTAGTGACCCGGAGCGACCGCGTCCGCCGGCGGTGACAGCCTCTCAGCGGGCCTGGGCGGCGACGTACTTGCGCGCCGCGGCCAGGGTCTCGGTGTCCAGTGCCCCGCCGGCCACGAGCAGCCCTGGCAGCAGTTCCCGCTCGGTGGTGACCGCGCGGAACTGCGTCGCCACCGTCACCCCGTGGTCCGGCCGGTGCAGGATCTCGATGGAGTCGCCCGCCCGTATCTCCCCCGGTTCGATCACCCGCAGGTAGGCGCCGGTCGCGCCCTTCCGGGTGAATCTCTTGACCCATCCCCGTTCGGCCAGATGGCCCTGGAAGGTGCGGCAGGGGATGCGGCCGGAGGTGACCTGCAGTACGACCCCGGAACCGATCCGCCAGCGCTCGCCGATCAGTGCCCCGGAGACGTCGAGTCCGTCCGTCGTGAGGTTCTCGCCGAAGCAGCCGTTGGCCAGCGTCCGGCCCAGCTCGCGCTCCCAGTCGTCGAGGTCCTCGCGTGCGAAGGCGTAGACCGCCTGGTCGTCACCGCCGTGGTGGCGGGTGTCGCACACCGCGTCCCCGGCGACACCGCTCGCGCCGGTCCCCTTGGGACCGGGCGCCGCCACCCGGACCGGCCCGTCGGTGGGCCGCTTGTCGATGCCCGTCACACCCTGCGGCTGGTCCGTGTACGGCACCGGCTGCGGGCGGCCCAGGTTGACCGAGAGAAGCTTCATGCCGGCACGGTACGGGACCGGACCCCAAAGCGTCGACGCAATATCGGGCGCCGCATCCAAGCCCGGCTTATGCTTCAGGGGTGATCGAGGCCCGTCATCTCCGCGTCCTGCGCGCCGTCGCCACCAGCGGCTCCTTCTCCGCCGCGGGGCGTGAGCTGGGCTGCACCCAGCCCGCCGTCAGCCAGCAGATGAAGGCCCTGGAGACGTCGGTCGGCACCCCGCTGCTGGTCCGCAGCGGCCGCGCGATGCGGCTGACCGAGGCCGGCGAGGCCCTGGTCCGGCACGCCTCCGGCATCCTCGCCGGGCTCACCGCGGCCGAGGAGGAGGTCGCCGCCATCGCTGGCCTGCGTGCCGGCCGGGTCCGGCTCGTCTCCTTCCCCAGCGGCAGCTCCACCCTCGTGCCCACCGCGCTGGCCGCCCTCCGCGCCGCACACCCCGGCACCCGTGTCTCCCTGGAGGAGGCCGAGCCCCCGAGGTCCGTGGAGCTGCTGCGCGAGGGCGACTGCGACCTGGCGCTCGCCTTCCGTTACGAGGGCGCGGCCGTCGCCGAGGACTGGGACGACCTCGTCGTACGCCCCCTGCTGGTGGACCGCCTGGTCGCCCTGGTGCCCGAACGGCACCCGCTCGCGCGCGCGGAGTCCGTCGCCATCGGGGAGCTGGCCCGGGAGCCGTGGATCGCGGGCTGCCCGCGCTGCCGCGGCCAGTTGGTGGAGGTGTGCGAGAGCGCCGGCTTCACGCCCCGCATCGACTTCGCCACCGACGACTACCCGGCGGTGGTCGGCCTGGTGGGCGCGGGACTCGGGGTCGCCGTACTGCCGCAGCTCGCGGTGGAGTCGGTACGGCCGAGAGGGGTGCGCACGGTGGATCTGGAACCGGTGGTCCGGCGGCAGATCGTCGCCCTCACCCTGCCCGACCTGGCACAGGTGCCGGCCGTGGCGGCGACGCTGGAGCAGCTCGCGCGGGCAGCAGGGCGGGAGTAGCGGTACGGCGGCAGAGTCGCGGGCACGCGGTCGGCGTGCCCGGTGGGGGATGGGAAGCACCCGGTGGTCTGTGGGTGCAGAAACGTTTCCTTCAGTGATGAGGGGCGGTGTCGCCGCTGGTGGTCGAGGCCGCCACCAGGCGGTTGCGTGCCCGCCCCATCAACTCCTCACGCTCGTCCTCGGTCAGGCCGCCCCAGACTCCGTACGGCTCGCGCACAGCCAGCGCATGCGCGGCGCACTCCGCACGGACCGGGCACCTCATGCAGACCTCCTTGGCCGAGTTCTCTCGAGCGCTCCGAGCCGCCCCGCGCTCGCCCTCAGGGTGAAAGAAGAGCGAGCTGTCCACTCCGCGGCAGGCAGCCAGCAGCTGCCAGTCCCATAGGTCCGCGTTCGGTCCGGGAAGGCGGGAGAAATCTGCCATTACGTGACCCCTTGTAGCCGTTCTGGGCGGATCCGGTGCCAACGACCGTACATCTCCGGTCTAAGGAGATGAAAATATGACTCATTGCGAATCTAGCTCCAGACACCGAGAAACGGGAGCAAAAGCGACTAAATGGGGCATAGGTTGTGATGAAAAGTTGAGAGTCTGTTGGGCATGTCTGCACCGTGTCGAGACCCTCACGTAGAGTGCCGAAGACGGCAGGTAGCCCCGTAACTCTTTCGAGTGACCGTCGTTGAGAGTGCGGAGGCGGTTGAAAACACAAGCGCTCGGGCAGGCGTCCGAGGCGGTCGACCGCACAGGTGACGATTCCGTACCAGCCTGGAGGCTCAAGGTGACGCGCATCAGCTGCGGAGGGCGGTCATGACATCCGTCCTCGTCTGCGACGACTCCCCGCTTGCCCGAGAGGCGCTGCGCCGCGCGGTGGCGACCGTGCCCGGCGTCGAGCGCGTGACCACGGCGGCCAACGGCGAGGAAGTCCTCCGCCGCTGGGGCGCCGACCGCTCCGACCTGATCCTGATGGACGTACGCATGCCCGGACTGGGCGGCGTCGAGACCGTGCGCCGCCTGCTGTCCGCGGACCCGGGCGCGCGCATCATCATGCTGACCGTGGCCGAGGACCTCGACGGGGTGGCCCTCGCGGTGGCCGCCGGCGCCCGGGGCTACCTGCACAAGGACGCCTCGCGCGCGGAGTTGCGCGCCACGGTGACGCAGGCCCTCGCCGATCCCACCTGGCGGCTGGCGCCGCGCCGTCTGCGCTCGGCGGAGATGGGCGCCGCGCCCACCCTCACCGCACGCGAGATCCAGGTGCTCGAGGGTATGAGCCACGGCCGCTCCAACGCCGAGATCGGCCGTGAGCTGTTCCTCTCCGAGGACACCGTCAAGACGCACGCCCGCCGCCTGTTCAAGAAGCTCGGCGCCTCGGACCGGGCCCACGCGGTGGCGCTCGGCTTCCGCTGGGGACTGGTCCGGTAGGACGTGCGCCGCGGCGCACGTCCGCGGCCGGTGCCCGGCGGTCCCCGCCTGCCGCGCGGCGGACGGGGCGGTGCATGGCCGGGACGAGGCGGTCCGGTGGCGGGGCGACGGATGGGCGCGGGTGCGGATCGGTGGTCGGCCGGCGATCGCCGGCAGTCGGTGTCCGCGGTCCGAGTCCATGGCCTCGTGTTCATGCGGTCGACGGGTGTGCGCATGTTCGAGTGGGTCTGCGGTCCGGTCGTGTGCGCGGTGACTGTGGGTGACGGTGTCGGCAGGCCCGGCGTCTTCGGTCACCCGGGCGCCCCGGTCACCTCGCCGGTGATCGGCCGCTCGGCCGTCGTCCGGCGCAACGGCTCCGCCACTCGCCCGGCCACCCGTCCATCGGGGTGCGAAGCGCGAAGGGCACGGGCTGCCGGTGGGCGCGGGGAGCCGCGTGGACGGGGCCGGGCGGGACGGTCCGCGGACGCCCGCTGCTCGTTTCGGCGCGGATGCCGCATCCTTGAGATGTGGAGTCTCTCGGGGACGAGTCGGTCGAGCGGAAGGGGAGGGCGCAGGGGATGAGTGCCGGCGCACCTACTCATAACGCTTCGGTGCACAACCACGGGCACGATGCGACGGACCGGACGGCCGCAGGGCACCATGGACCGATGCGCGACGACGAGGCGGGCACGGCCCCTGGGGCTTTCGGTGCGCTCGTGCATCGCGCCGTCGACGGCGACGCGCAGGCCACGCACGACCTGCTCGCCCACGTCCACCCCTTGGCGCTGCGTTACTGCCGCACCCGGTTGTCCCGGCTGCCGGGCGACGCGCGCCACTTCGTGGAGGACCTCGCCCAGGAGGTCTGCGTGGCGGTGCTGCTCGCCCTGCCCCGCTACCGGGACACCGGCCGCCCCTTCGAGGCCTTCGTCTTCGCCATCGCCTCGCACAAGGTGGCCGACCTCCAGCGCGCCGCGATGCGCCACCCGGGCTCCACGGCCATCCCCTCGGACGAGATGCCGGAGCGCCCCGACGACTCCCTCGGCCCCGAGGAGCGCGCCCTGCTCAGCAGCGACGCCGAGTGGGCCAAGAAACTGCTGGCCAACCTGCCCGAGAACCAGCGGGAGCTGCTCCTGCTGCGCATCGCCGTGGGCTTGACCGCCGAGGAGACGGGGCAGATGTTGGGAATGTCACCCGGCGCGGTCCGGGTCGCCCAGCACCGGGCGCTGAGCCGCCTGCGCGCACTGGCCGAGCAGTAACCCCCCTGGACGGAGCCTGCGGGCTCGCTCCGATGAACGGGCACGCCCCCGTTCCCGTACGAACATACGAAGCCTGAAGCGGCGCCCTGACGTGGAATTTGCTAGCGAAGCTTGCCGTTAGCATGGACATCCGCACCGATCAAGGCCATTTGGGGAAGGTGTCATGACTGCAAACGTCGACGGAGTGCCCGGAAAATTCGCGACACTCGGGCTGACCTACGACGACGTGCTGCTGCTGCCGGGCGCATCCGAGGTGCTCCCCAACGCGGTCGACACCTCGTCCCGCATCTCCCGCAACGTCCGGGTGAACATCCCGCTGCTCTCGGCGGCGATGGACAAGGTGACCGAGTCCCGCATGGCGATCGCGATGGCCCGGCTGGGCGGCGTCGGCGTGCTGCACCGCAACCTCTCCGTCGAGGACCAGGTCAACCAGGTCGACCTGGTGAAGCGGTCCGAGTCCGGCATGGTCACCGACCCGATCACGGTGCACCCCGAGGCCACGCTCGCCGAGGCGGACGCGCTGTGCGCCAAGTTCCGCATCAGCGGTGTCCCGGTCACCAACCCCGACGGCAAGCTGCTCGGCATCGTGACCAACCGCGACATGGCCTTCGAGAGCGACCGCGGCCGCCGCGTGCACGAGGTCATGACCCCGATGCCGCTGGTCACCGGCAAGGTCGGCATCTCCGGCCCCGAGGCCATGGAGCTGCTGCGGAAGCACAAGATCGAGAAGCTGCCGCTGGTGGACGACGAGGGCGTCCTCAAGGGCCTGATCACGGTCAAGGACTTCGTCAAGGCCGAGAAGTACCCCAACGCCGCGAAGGACTCCGAGGGCCGGCTGCTCGTCGGTGCCGCGGTCGGTGCCAGCCCCGAGGCGCTGGAGCGCGCCCAGGCGCTCGCCGGGGCCGGTGCGGACTTCCTGGTCGTCGACACCTCGCACGGCCACAACAGCAACGCCCTGAGCTGGATGTCCAAGATCAAGTCGAGCGTGAACGTCGACGTGGTCGGCGGCAACGTGGCCACCCGCGACGGCGCCCAAGCGCTGATCGACGCCGGTGTGGACGGCATCAAGGTGGGCGTGGGCCCGGGCTCCATCTGCACCACCCGCGTCGTCGCCGGCATCGGCGTCCCGCAGGTCACCGCCATCTACGAGGCGTCCCTCGCGGCCCGTTCCGCGGGTGTCCCGCTGATCGGCGACGGCGGCCTGCAGTACTCCGGCGACATCGGCAAGGCGCTGGCCGCCGGTGCCGACACGGTGATGCTGGGCAGCCTCCTCGCCGGCTGCGAGGAGTCCCCGGGCGAGCTGCTCTTCATCAACGGCAAGCAGTTCAAGTCGTACCGCGGCATGGGCTCGCTGGGCGCCATGCAGTCCCGCGGCCAGGGCAAGTCGTACTCCAAGGACCGCTACTTCCAGGCCGACGTCTCCGCCGACGAGAAGCTCGTGCCCGAGGGCGTCGAGGGCCAGGTGCCCTACCGCGGCCCGCTCGCCAACGTGCTGCACCAGCTCGTCGGCGGCCTGCGCCAGACCATGGGTTACGTGGGCGCCGCCACCATCGAGGAGATGGAGTCCAAGGGCCGCTTCGTGCGGATCACCTCGGCGGGCCTGAAGGAGAGCCACCCGCACGACATCCAGATGACGGTCGAGGCACCGAACTACAGCAACAAGAAGTGACGCACGCGCGCGCGTGACGGGTATCGGCGGCGGCCCCGGAACCTACGGGGCCGCCGTTGCCGTGCCCGTCGGCGATACTGGAAGACGCTGAACGCATCAGGGAAAGGCCAAGACGTGACTGAGATCGAGATCGGGCGCGGCAAGCGCGGCCGCCGGGCGTACGCCTTCGACGACATCGCCGTCGTCCCCAGCCGCCGTACGCGGGACCCGAAGGAGGTCTCGATCGCCTGGCAGATCGACGCCTACCGGTTCGAGCTGCCGTTCCTGGCCGCCCCCATGGACTCGGTCGTCTCCCCGGCCACCGCGATCCGCATCGGTGAGCTGGGCGGTCTGGGCGTACTGAACCTCGAGGGCCTGTGGACGCGGCACGAGGACCCGCAGCCGCTGCTCGACGAGATCGCCGAGCTGCCCGCCGAGCAGGCGACCCGCCGCCTCCAGGAGATCTACGCGGCTCCCATCAAGGAGGAGCTGATCGGCGCCCGCATCAAGGAGGTGCGCGACTCCGGCGTGGTCACGGCGGCCGCGCTCTCCCCGCAGCGCACCGCCCAGTTCTCCAAGGCGGTCGTGGACGCGGGCGTGGACATCTTCGTCATCCGCGGTACGACGGTCTCCGCGGAGCACGTGTCCTCCTCGCACGAGCCGCTGAACCTCAAGCAGTTCATCTACGAGCTCGACGTGCCGGTGATCGTGGGCGGCTGCGCCACCTACACCGCGGCCCTGCACCTGATGCGCACCGGCGCGGCGGGCGTGCTGGTGGGCTTCGGCGGCGGCGCCGCACACACCACGCGCAACGTGCTCGGCATCCAGGTCCCGATGGCGACGGCGGTCGCCGACGTGGCCGCGGCCCGCCGCGACTACATGGACGAGTCCGGCGGCCGGTACGTGCACGTGATCGCGGACGGCGGCGTCGGCTGGTCCGGCGACCTGCCCAAGGCGATCGCCTGCGGCGCCGACTCCATCATGATGGGCTCCCCGCTGGCCCGCGGCACGGACGCGCCCGGCAAGGGCCACCACTGGGGCATGGAGGCCGTCAACGAGGAGCTGCCCCGCGGCCAGAAGGTCGACCTGGGCACGGTCGGCACCATCGAGGAGATCCTCACCGGCCCGTCCCACACCCCCGACGGCTCCATGAACTTCTTCGGTGCCCTGCGCCGCGCCATGGCCACCACCGGCTACAGCGAGCTGAAGGAGTTCCAGCGGGTCGAGGTGACGGTCGCGGACAGCCAGCACCGCCGCTGAGCCTTCGACACATCGGAAGGGCCGGTCATCCGGGAGGATGGCCGGCCCTTCCGTGTGCCCCACCGGGTGCGGACTCCCGGTCGGTGAGCGGCGCCCTTCTTCACAAGGCGCCCTTCTTCACAAGGCGCCCTTCTTCACAACCGGTGCGCCGCCCCTGTGGGGGCCGCGCCCCTGGTGTCCAGCAGGAGCTGCGCCTTCACCGACAGGCCCTGCAGGTCGTACGTGCGGTGGTGCTGGAGCAGGATCGTCAGGTCGGCGTCGGAGACCGCCTCGTACAGGGCGTCGGCCCGGGGGACCGGGCGGTCGAGGACGCTCCACGCGTGCACGTACGGGTCGTGGAAGCTCACGGACGCGCCCAGCTCGGTCAGCCGCACCGCGATCTCGCGCGCGGGCGTGCCCTGGAGGTCGGCGATGTCGGGTTTGTAGGTGACGCCGAGCAGCAGAACGCGCGCCCCGCGCGCGGACTTGCCGTGCTCATTGAGGAGGGTGGCGGCACGCCGGACGACGTACTCGGGCATGCGGTGGTTGACCTGCTGGGCGAGTTCCACCATGCGCAGGGTGCGGGTGGCGTGGCCGGTCAGGTCCTGGGGGAGACCGTGGCCGCCGACGCCCGGGCCCGGCCGGAAGGCCTGGAAGCCGAACGGCTTGGTCTCCGCGCAGCGGACGACGTCCCACAGGTCGACGCCCAGCTCGTGGCAGAGCACGGCCATCTCGTTGACCAGCGCGATGTTGACGTGCCGGTAGTTCGTCTCCAGCAACTGCACCGTCTCCGCCTCACGCAGCCCACGCGCGCGGACCACCTTGTCGGTCAGCCGCCCGTAGAAGGCGGCGGCCGACTCGGTGCAGGCCGGGGTGAGGCCCCCGATGACCTTGGGCGTGTTCGCGGGGTTGCGGTCGCGGTTGCCGGGGTCGACCCGGCTGGGCGAGTAGGCGAGGTGGAAGTCGCGCCCGGCGCGCAGTCCGGAGCCCTCCTCCAACAGGGGGCGCAGGAACCCGTCGGTGGTCCCGGGCAGCACGGGCGACTCCAGGATGACCGTGGTGTGCGGGCGGAGCCGTTCGGCGAGCGTGCGGGCGGCACCCTCCACCTGGCCGAGGTCGATCCCGCCGTCGGCACCGCGCGGAGTGGGCGCGCAGATGACCGCGGTGCGCACCCGGCCGAGCTGGGCCGGGTCGGTGCCGGGGCGGAAGCCGGTGGAGCGCATCCGGCGCAGCTCGGCGGGGCTGAGCGAGCCGGCCTCGGGGCCGGTGGCGTACCCGATGGTCGGGATGCCCGCGGCGACGGCGGCCTGGGCGAGCGGCAGGCCGTACGGACCGAGTCCGATCACGGCGAGGTCTGCGGGCATGGGGCGTGGGCCGTCCTTCCCAGTAGCCGAAGCGGGACAGGTGCGCAACCGCTGTGGGCAGCATGTACGAGCGCACTGTCACACTAGGAGTAAATATGACCGTGATGTGGGATTGTGTTCGTGTGTCTCCCGGGTGGTTCCCCGCACGTTGTCCACAGGTCGCGGGCGCGTGGTGGCCGGCACAGGGCGAGCCGGTCAGAATTTGGGCATGAGGAGGGGATGAACGGGCTTCGCCCCACCGCGGGTGCGGCCGACGCGAGCGAGACGTTCGACAGCGGGAGGCAGCGGTGAGGACAGCGACTCTGGGCCCGGAGCAGCGCGCCGAGGCACTGGCGGCGATGGCGGAACGCGAGCTGGACGTGCTGGTGGTCGGCGGCGGAGTGGTGGGCACCGGCACCGCGCTGGACGCCGTCACCCGCGGTCTGTCCACCGGCCTGGTCGAGGCCCGTGACTGGGCGTCCGGCACCTCCAGCAGGTCCAGCAAGCTCATCCACGGCGGCCTGCGCTATCTGGAGATGCTCGACTTCGCCCTCGTCCGCGAGGCGCTGAAGGAGCGCGGCCTGCTGCTGGAACGGCTCGCCCCGCACCTGGTCAAACCGGTGCCGTTCCTCTACCCCCTCCAGCACAAGGGCTGGGAGCGGGTGTACGCCGGGTCGGGCGTCGCGCTCTACGACGCGATGTCGATGGCCCGCGGGCACGGCCGTGGCCTGCCCCTGCACCGGCACCTGACCCGCCGTCACGCTCTGCGCGTCGCGCCCTGTCTGAAGAAGGACGCCCTGGTCGGCGCGCTGCAGTACTACGACGCCCAGATGGACGACGCCCGCTTCGTCACCAACCTGGTGCGCACGGCGGTGTCCTACGGCGCGCGGGTCGCCAACCGGGCGCGCGTGACCGGGTTCCTGCGCGAGGGCGAGCGGGTCGTCGGCGCCCGGGTGCGGGACGTGGAGGGCGGCGGCGAGTACGAGATCCGCGCCAAGCAGGTCGTCAACGCCACCGGTGTGTGGACCGACGACACCCAGGCCATGGTGGGGGAGCGGGGGCAGTTCCACGTCCGTGCCTCCAAGGGCATCCACCTGGTCGTGCCGAAGGACCGCATCCACTCCACCACCGGCCTGATCCTGCGCACCGAGAAGTCGGTCCTGTTCGTCATCCCCTGGGGCCGGCACTGGATCGTCGGCACCACGGACACCGGCTGGGACCTCGACAAGGCCCACCCGGCGGCCTCCAGCGCCGACATCGACTACCTGCTGGAGCACGTCAACTCGGTGCTCGCCGTGCCGCTCCGCCGCGACGACGTGCAGGGCGTGTACGCCGGACTGCGTCCGCTGCTGGCCGGCGAGTCGGACGCCACCAGCAAGCTGTCCCGCGAGCACACCGTGGCCCATCCGGCGCCGGGTCTCGTGGTCGTGGCGGGCGGCAAGTACACGACGTACCGGGTGATGGCGAAGGACGCCGTCGACGAGGCCGTGCACGGGCTCGACATGCGCGTCGCCGACTGCGTCACCGAGGAGATCCCGCTGCTCGGCGCCGAGGGCTACCGGGCGATGTGGAACGCCCGGGCGCGGATAGCCGCTCGCACCGGCCTGCACGTGGTCCGCGTGGAGCACCTGCTGAACCGGTACGGCTCCATGGCGGAGGAGATCCTGGACCTCGTCGCCGCCGACCCCACTCTGGGCGAGCCGCTGCAGGCCGCCGACGACTATCTGCGCGCCGAGGTCGTCTACGCCGCCTCGCACGAGGGCGCCCGGCACCTGGACGACGTGCTCACCCGCCGCACCCGTATCTCCATCGAGACCTTCGACCGGGGCACCCGCAGCGCCCGCGAGGCCGCCGAGCTGATGGCGCCCGTCCTCGGTTGGGACAAGGGCCAGATCGAGCGCGAGGTGGAGCACTACGAGAAGCGGGTGGAGGCCGAGCGGGAGTCCCAGCTCCAGCCGGACGACCTGACGGCGGACGCGGCCCGGCTGGGGGCGCCGGACATCGTGCCGCTGTAGCCGGAACCGCCGTGGTCGGAACCACCAGGACGGGTGACCAGGACCGGGATCTCCGCCGGGAGCCCGGCCGTTGTACCCGGTGAGAGGGCGAATCCGGCGTAGGCGGGGCGGGTTCCGGGCGGCCCGGGAGCCGCGTCCGGCGAGGGAAAGGGGCGCATGGTCTGACGCGGGCTCAAGGGGACGGTGCGACGCGTGTTCCGGTGTGTGCGGCCCCGGCGCGACAGGGGGCACCCTGGGCGTCGGCCACTTGTCGGGTGAGAGACAATGGAGGTTCTGTCAGGGCGGGTTGCATGAGGGGACGCATGTCGGAGGCGGAGCGGGCGGGAACATCCCGTCAGGAGACTCGTCAGGGCAAGAACGAGCGGCGTCTCCTCGCCGGGCGGTACCGGCTGGGAGACGTGCTGGGCCGCGGCGGCATGGGAACGGTCTGGCGCGCCGAGGACGAGACCCTCGGCCGTACGGTCGCCGTCAAGGAACTGCGGTTCCCGTCGAACATCGACGAGGAGGAGAAGCGGCGCCTGATCACGCGCACTCTGCGCGAGGCCAAGGCGATCGCCCGGATCCGCAACAACAGCGCGGTGACGGTCTTCGACGTGGTCGAGGAGGACGACCGGCCGTGGATCGTCATGGAACTGGTCGAGGGCAAGTCCCTGGCCGAGGTCATCCGTGAGGACGGCCTGCTGGAGCCCAAGCGCGCCGCCGAGGTGGGTCTCGCCGTCCTCGACGTGCTGCGCTCCGCGCACCGCGAAGGCATCCTGCACCGGGACGTGAAGCCGTCCAACGTGCTGATCGCCGAGGACGGCCGGGTCGTGCTCACCGACTTCGGCATCGCGCAGGTCGAGGGCGACCCGTCCATCACGTCCACCGGCATGCTGGTCGGCGCCCCCTCCTACATCTCCCCGGAGCGCGCCCGCGGGCACAAGCCCGGTCCCGCGGCCGACCTGTGGTCCCTGGGCGGCCTGCTGTACGCGTCGGTCGAAGGGCTGCCGCCGTACGACAAGGGTTCGGCGATCGCCACGCTCACCGCGGTGATGACCGAGCCCCTGGAGGAGCCCAAGAACGCGGGCCCGCTCCGGGACGTCATCTACGGTCTGCTCACCAAGGACCCGGCGCAGCGGCTCGACGACGCAGGCGCCCGCACCATGCTCAACGCGGTGATCCACGCGCCCGAGCCGGAGTCGATGGACGCCACCCGTGTCGTCCCGCTGCCGGCCCAGCCCGGCGGGCCGGAGGGCAAGCGGGGCGAGGAGGCCGGGGAGAAGCTGCGCGGGGCGCTGCGCTCGGTCCGCAAGGCGGCCGGGGCGGCCACCGCGGCGGCGGCCGTGCGGGCGAAGAGCAACGGCGGAACGGCCGCTTCGGGTACCGAGGGCGGGACGGGCGCCGCGGAGCGCGGGCCGGCCGCCGGCGCCGGTGCGGGTGCCGGTTCGCCGGGACGGCAGAACGGCACCGCCCAGGGTTCCCCGGCCGTGCCGAACTCCGCTGCGGGCAAGCCGAGTTCCGGGTGGCCCGTGGTGCCGCCGCCGGACCTGGACCTGCCGCCGCGGCCGGTGTCCAGGGCGCCGCTCACCGACGTGGTGCCCAGGCGGACCCTGGTCATCATCGCGGTCGTGGTCGTGCTGGCGGTGATCGGCACGGTGCTGGCCCTCGTCTTCGGCGGCGGCGACAACAAGGGCGACGACCGCGGCAGCGGTGCCAAGGCCGCGCCGAGCGCAAGTGCCTCCGTCAAGGAGGACAAGGACACGGGCGGCAAGAGCAGCCCCGGCGACGGCACGAAGACCGACGGGGACGCCTCGGCCTCCGCATCGACGGGCCCGTCGTCGGACGACGGCGCGAGCGCGAGCGCCTCCGACGACGACGAGGACTCCGGTTCGTCCGGCTCGAAGGGCGGCGGCAGCGCGCCCGCCGAGTCGACCCACAAGGGCGGCCAGGGGTACTCGATCGGGCTGCCCAAGGGCTGGAAGTATCAGTCGACCGGCGCCGCCGGCGACCGCTACACCGGGCCCGACGGACAGAAGCTGCTCGTCGCCTGGACCAGCACGCCCAAGAACGACCCGGTGGCGGACTGGAAGAACCAGGAGCGCTCCATGGTGCGTTCCCAGTACCAGAAGATCCGCATAGAGCAGGTCGACTACCGCGACTGGAACACCGCCGACTGGGAGTTCACCTACTCCGAGGGCGGCACCAGGTACCGCACGATCGACCGGGGGTTCGTGGTGAACGGGCACCTCGGTTACGCGCTGATGTACACCGCCAAGGCCGCGAAGTGGCACGGCGACCTGCGCAAGGACACCTGGCGGACGCTGACGAGGTCCTTCGAGCCCAAGTCGTGACATGACCGGGCCTGGTTCGGATACGTGAGAATCCGTCATCCCCTCAATGCGGGTTGCCTCCGGCACGTATCGTGAATGGTTGCGGACCGTACGGAGCCGGATGCGGATGCGGAACGGACCGTAGGGGAACGGATCTGAACGACCAGGCGGCCGGGGGAGGCAACGTGGACGACTACGCGGGCCGGGTGCTCGCCGACCGGTACCGCCTGCCGCTGCCGCCGTCCGACGAGTTCGAGCTGACCGAGACCCGGGCGTTCGACACCTACAGCGGCCAGGAGGTGCTGGTCCGTCAGGTGCCGCTGCCCGAGGTCGTCGAGGCCGAGGTGCTCGACTCCGAGGGGCTGCCAGAGGGCTTCACCGCCCGGGAGCGCGGCACCCGCCGCTCACCCGCCGCCCGTACGGCCACCCGCCGCCCTTCGGATCCCGCGGTGCGGCGCGCCGTCGAGGCCGCGCAGGCGGCGGCCCGCATCCCCGACCATCCGCGCCTGGACCAGGTCTTCGACGTGTTCGCCGAGGGCGGCTCGCTGTGGATCGTCAGCGAGTGGGTGGCGGCCCGGCCGCTGTCCGCGCTGCTGGCCGAGCAGCCGCTGGCGCCGTACCGGGCGGCCGAGGTCGCCTCCGACGTCCTCATGGCGCTGCGCGTGCTGCACGCCCACGGCTGGACGCACCGCAACATCACCGCCCGTACGGTCCTCGTCTGTGACGACGGCCGGGTGATGCTGACCGGACTCGCGGTCGGCGCGGCGGAGGAGGCGCTGTGCGGGTACGACCCGGTGCCGGCCCAGGACGGGCCGCACGATCCGTACGGTCCGGCCGGTGACGGAGGCGGCATGGACGCCCGGGCTCTCGGCGGACAGTCGCCCGGCGCCCCCGGCGCCCCCGGCGCCCCGGCTGTGCCCGGCAGCTCCGGGAGCCAGGGGTTCGGCGGCGCGCTCGGACCCGCGGCGGCCGTTCCGTCCCCCGATGCCGATCCCGAGGCCGCGCGGCGGGCCGCGATCCAGGCGCGGGCGGCCGGCGGAATGCCGGTGCCGGGGGGCGCTCCTCCCGGGACCGTCCCGGTTCCGCCGTCCGGGCGCAGGGCCCTGGAGACCGGGGACGACGTCCGTGCCGCCCGCGCCGGGGCCATAGCCGCCTACCGTGCCGGGACCCGGGCCGCGGCGCGGGTGCAGGAAGCCCAGCAGAACGGCCGCGCCGCCCTGCCCGGCGCCCGTCCGCCCGCCGAGGGCGACACCGAGGCCGCGGGCGCGGGGCGGCCGCCGTACTCCGCCGACCGGACCGCCGTCCCGCCCGGCCGGACGGCCGACCCCCATGGCGCGCCCGGCACCGCCTGGCACGGCGCCGAACCCCGCACCGGCCCGGCCGGCGACCCGCCGCGACCGGGTCTGCCGCCCGGCGGCGACGACACGACCGCCGGGTCAGGGCGTCTGCCCGTGCCCGGCCAGTCACCCGCGCCTGGCTACGACGCTTCCGGCCCCGGCATGGTCCCGGGCCGGACGCCCGCTCCCGGGCAGGCGCCCGCACCCGGATACGGCGCTTCCGGCCCCGGGCGGGCGCCCGCGCCCGGTTACGCGGCTTCCGGTCCCGGCCACGGCGCCGTGGTCCCGGGCCAGGCGTCCGCCCCCGGTCTCGGCGCCGTCTCGGAGACATCCGCCGATCCCTCCGCCGCGGGATCCCGTTGGGACGACCTCGGCGCCGGAAGCGGTGCTGTGCGCCGCGGCCCCGGTACCGCGCTCGCCGCCGAGCGGGCCCGGCAGGTGCGGATGACCGTGGTGGGGCCGGTCACCGAGCGCTGGGCGCCGGAGCAGGCGGGCCCCGTGCACGAGAACTGGCAGCTCGCCGCGCCGATCGGGCCCGCCACCGACCTCTGGGCGCTCGGCGCGCTGCTCTTCCGTGCCGTCCAGGGACACGCCCCCTACCCCGAGGAGTCCACCGCCGAACTGGTGCAGCTCGTCTGCGCGGAGCCGCCCGCCTTCGCCGAGGAGTGCGGCCCGCTGCGGCCCGTCGTGGAGTCGCTGCTGCGTCAGGACCCCACCGACCGGCCGGACTTCGAGGAGCTGAGTGGCTGGCTGCGCTCCCTGGTGCGCTCGGCGCCCGAACCGGACGCCGGTACGCATGTGGTGCCCGTGCCGCCCGCGGACCCCAAGCGGCTGCCGATCGTCCGGCGGCGCGGCGAACTGGTACGGCGGCGGCGTGCCCGGGTGCCCGCCACCCATCCGCACGCCCGGCACAAGCGCGCCCCGGAGCAGGCCCGTTCGCCCCGCAGCCTCGGCCGGCTGCTGCTCCTGCTCATCCTGCTCCTGCTGGCCGGCGCGGTGGCGTACGCGATGCTGTTCATGCCGAAGCAGGGCGAGAGCGGCGCGGCGGGCGGTGACCGCACCGGCAGCGCCGGTCAGGCGAGTTCCGCCCTCTCGCCCTCCGAGCGGCCGTCCTCCGGGCGGCCGTCCGATCCCGGCCCCTCGGCGTCCGCGCCCGCCGCCGAGACCCAGACCGGCGGCGACCCCTCGGTCGCCGACGGGTTCACCCTGCGCAAGGACCCGGACGGCTTCCGCATCGCCGTGGCCAAGGGCTGGGACCGCACACCGAAGAACGGCAGCGGGCAAGTCGTCTACACCCACGGGAACTTCGAGCTGCTCGTCGTGCCCGGAAGGGACGGCACGGGCACCTACGGCAGCGATCCGATGGTCTACCAGCGGGACAAGGAGCGCGAGCTCCAGCCGTACCGGGACTCGAGCTGGGCCACGGCCACCGGCCTGCGGACCATCGAGGTGGGCGGACGGACCATGGCCGAGGGCCAGTTCACCTGGACCGACGGACAGGGCCGCGACCGGTACGTGCGCAACATGGCGATCCTGCTGAACGGCCGCTACCACATCGTCCAGGTCCGGGGCCCAGAGGCCGAGCGCGACGAGGTGACACGGCTGTACGAGCAAGCTACCGCGACGTACCGCTACACGGGTTGAGCGCCCCGTATACCGCCTGTGTGAAACGGGGTTGGGTACCGCCCGCGCGCCGGATACGGCAACCGTCACAGGACTGTCACCTTGGTACCCCTCGTGTTCCCAGGGGGAGGGTCGGTCCTTAGTCTGACCCTGTCAATAGCATTGCGGGGCAACGTGAATCAGATGCAGGGCCTGCTCATAGCGGGCCGCTACCGGCTCGCCGATTCCATCGGCAGCGGCGGCATGGGCCGGGTGTGGCGCGCCCACGACGAGGTGCTGCACCGGCAGGTGGCCGTCAAGGAGCTGACCGCGGCGCTCTACGTCTCCGACAGCGACCGGGCTGTCCTGCTGGCCCGCACCCGGGCCGAGGCGCGGGCCGCCGCACGCATCAACCACTCCGCCGTCGTGACCGTCCACGACGTGCTGGAGCACGACGGCCGCCCGTGGATCGTGATGGAGTTGGTCGAGGGCCACTCGCTGGCCGACGCGGTCAAGGAGCGCGGCCGTCTCGAACCCTCCGAGGCCGCGCGGATCGGCCTGTGGGTGCTGCGGGCCCTGCGCGCCGCGCACTCGGCCGGCGTACTGCACCGGGACGTCAAGCCCGGCAACGTCCTCCTCGGCCGCGACGGCCGGGTCCTGCTCACCGACTTCGGCATCGCCCAGATCGAGGGTGACTCCACCATCACCCGTACCGGTGAGGTCGTCGGCTCGGTCGACTACCTCGCGCCCGAGCGGGTGCGCGGCCACGACCCGGGCCCGTCCTCGGACCTGTGGGCGCTCGGGGCCACGCTGTACACGGCGGTCGAGGGACGCTCGCCGTTCCGCCGCACCTCGCCGCTGAGCACCATGCAGGCGGTCGTCGAGGAGGAGGCGGAGGCGCCCCGCAACGCCGGTCCGCTCACCCCCGTCATCGCCGCCCTGCTGCACAAGGAACCGGCCCAGCGGCCGGGCGCGGAGGACGCGGAGCGCATGCTCGCCGAGGCCGCGCAGGGCCGCCGGCCGCACACCACGCAGGCGTTCGTACCGGCGCAGGGCTCGGGCACGCACGACGGCGGGACGGGCAACACCGGATACGGTCACGCCGGTTACCACTCCGGAGGAACCACACGCGGTCACATCCCCGGTGTACCGGCGGCCGGGAGCCGTGCCATGACCGGGTCGACGGCCGTGGCCCCCGCACCCACGGGCATGCCGGCCCGGCCCCGGCCCCGGCGCCGGCTGCGCACCCTCGCGCTCGTCGTCGCCGCCGCGGCCGTGCTCGGAGGCGGCGCGGCCGTCGTCTTCCAGCAGTGGGGCGGATCGGAGCGCGGCACCGGCGCGAGCGGGGGCACGAACCAGGTCAGGCCGTCGCCCTCCGCCAGCGGCAGCGGTGACAGCAGCGCCACACCCCGCCCCGGCGGAGTCGTGCCCGCCTCCTGGCAGGCTTACCACGACCCGTGGGGCTTCACCGTCTACCTGCCCAAGGGCTGGTCGCGCAGGATTGTGGAGGCGCAGGGGGTCGAGGCCGATCCCGACCTCCGGCAGGTCGACTACACGCCCGACGGCGGCAAGCACTTCCTGCGCATCGCCATCGACACCAGCTCGGACTTCGCCAACGCCCTGGAGCACCAGAAGGACCTGGAGCAGCAGCTCCAGTTCCACTCGCTGGTCAACTACCACCGGGTGACCATGAAGGCGAACACCTACCGCGACCGCGAGGGCTCGCTGTGGGAGATGACCTGGGACGCACTGGCGAAGGATCCGCCCTATGTGGCCGGGCCGCGGCACGCCATAGAGGAGACGTACTTCTCGCGCGAGGGCACCGAGTACGTGATCTACATGTCGACGCCCGAGGCGGACTGGCCGCGGACGAGCAAGCAGTTCCAGTGGGTGCTGCGGAGCTGGCAGCCGCCGAGCGCCGGCTGACCGGCTCGGGCGCGGCACTTGGCCGATCACCGACCCGAACGGGTGCGGCCGGTGCGGCATGATGGGCCTCATGGGATCCGACGGGGACGACTTCCGCGTGATCGCGGGCCGTTACCGCCTCCAGGAGCGGATCGGACGCGGCGGCATGGGCGTCGTATGGCGGGCCAGCGACCAGGTGCTGGGCCGGCTGGTGGCGGTCAAGGAGCTGGCGGCCGACGACTCCCTCCCGGACGACGACGCCCGCCGCCGGCGCGACCGCACCTTCCGTGAGGCGCGGGCGGTCGCGCAGTTGCGGCACCCGCACATCATCGTCGTGCACGACGTCATCGAGCAGGACGAACGTCCGTACCTCGTCATGGAGTTGATCGACGGCGGCTCCCTCGCCGACCGCATCACCAGGCACGGCCCGGTCGACGCCGCCGAGGCCGCCCGGATCGGCGCCGATCTGCTGAGCGCGCTGCGCGTCGCGCACGAGGCCGGCGTGCTGCACCGCGACATCAAGCCCGCGAACGTGCTGCTGGAGTCCGGCACCGGCCGGGTGGTGCTCACCGACTTCGGCATCGCGCAGGTCGCGGGTGCCACCACGCTCACCGAGACCGGCTCCTTCGTCGGCTCGCCCGAGTACACCGCCCCGGAGCGGATGGCGGGGACCCGGACCGGGCCCGAGTCCGACCTGTGGTCGCTGGGCGCGCTGCTGTGCACGGTGCTCAGCGGTGAGTCCCCGTTCCGGCGGGACTCGCTCGGCGGCATCCTGCACGCCGTCGTCGCCGCCGAGATCCGGCCACCCGCCGAGGCCGAGCCGCTGCTGCCCGTCGTACGGGGCCTGCTGGAGCGGGATCCCGACCGGCGGCTGGACGCGGCGGACGCCGAGCGGATGCTGCGTACGTTCCTGGAGACGGGCCGCACACCGGCCGCCCCGGAACCGCCGGCGACGGGCCGCACCCCCAGGCTCGTCGCCCTCGCGGCCCGTGCGGCCGGAGCCGGTCACCCGCCGACCGAGCCCGACGCGGCGGGGACGCCCGCCGACGAGCCGACGCCCGAACAGCCCCCGCCCGCACGGCAGTCCTCGCGCGGGGTGCTGATCGCCGCACTGCTGGTCGCCGCGGTGGCCGGGGCGGGCGTCTCGGCGGCGGCACTGCTGCTGCACCAGGGCGAGGGCGGCGGCAGGCCCGGCGGTACGACGAGCAGCCCGGCGGCGCCGACCAGCCACTCCGCGTCCCCGCCGGACGGCAGCGCCTCGCCGTCGCCCGCGGTCACCGCGAGCAGCGCGCCCGCGGCCTCCCGGCCCCACACCGCCCCCTCCGGTTACCGCACCGCCCGGGACCCGGACGGCTTCTCGCTCGCCGTGCCGGAGGACTTCACCCGGGAACGGCAGGGCGAGCGCGTCTTCTATCTCTCCCCGGGGCAGACCTTCCGCCTCGGCGTCAAGGTCTCCCCGCCCGACGCCGGCGGCCCCGCCGCGGTGATGAGCCGGGCGGCCGCGGGGGGCGCCGACAGCAACCCCGGTTACCACGACGGCCGGGTCGTCGGGACCACGCACGCCGGACACCCGGCCGCGCTCTGGGAGTTCACCTGGGACGGCTTCAGCGCCGCCGAGGGGCCGCGCCACACCTACGACCTGTGCTGGGAGGAGGACGGCCGGATGTACGACGTGTGGGTGTCGGCGCCGGTCGGACGGGTCCGGGAGGCCCGGGAGTACTTCGACGTGGCCGTGGACACCTTCTCGGTCACGGAACGTTGATTCCCGCCCGGTCACGGCTTCGTGACCGGTTCGTGTTCCCTGTGGTGGCGGACGGCGATGGCGCGATATGGATGTTCCATGAGCAGTGACGGGGGAGCCGGCCGTACGGCCGACGACACGACGAGTTTTGTTCTGCAACCGCCGAACCCGGTGCAGAACCCGGTGCCGGGAGCGCGGCCCGGTGCGGCGCCCCGGCAGGCGGAAGAGCAGGCGGCCCGGCGAAGCCAGGACCCCGGCCCGGCCCCCGCCGCTCAGGAGCCTGGCACCGGGCGGCTGATCGCCGGCCGGTACCGGCTGCTCGCCAAGCTCGGCCACGGCGGCATGGGCACTGTGTGGCGGGCCAAGGACGAGATGGTGGACCGCGAGGTCGCGGTGAAGGAACCCCGCGTGCCGGACCACCTTCCCGAGCGCGAACGCGCCAACGCCTTCGAGCGGATGCGCCGCGAGGCCCGTGCCGCGGCCCGGCTCGACCATCCCGCCGTGGTCAACGTGTACGACGTCGCGGTGGTGGACGGCCGGCCGTGGATCGTGATGGAGCTGGTGCACGGCCGCTCGCTGGGCGGCGCGCTCCAGGAGGGCACGCTGGACGCCCGGGAGGCGGCGCGGATCGGCCTGGAGGTGCTCGGCGCGCTGGAGGCCGCGCACGCGGCGGGCGTCCTGCACCGGGACGTCAAACCGGACAACGTGCTGCTCGGCCGGTACGGCCGGGTCGTCCTCACGGACTTCGGCATCGCGCAGATCGAGGGCGAGACGAACCTGACCGACACCGGCGGCTTCGTCGGCTCGCCCGAGTACATCGCGCCGGAGCGGGTGCTGGGGCAGCGCCCCGGTCCGGCGAGCGACCTGTGGTCCCTGGGTGTCGTCCTCTACACCGCCACCGAGGGCGTCTCCCCGTTCCGCCGCAGCAACACCCCGGCCACCCTGCAGTCCGTCCTCAACGCCACCCCGGCCGCGCCCGCCGCCGCGCGCGGCCCGCTGGCCGAGGCCGTCAACAGCCTGCTCCAGAAGGAGCCTTCCCGCCGTCCGGCGGCGGCCCAGGTCCGGGTGCTGCTGGAGGCGGCCGCCAACCCGCCGGCGCCGGAGCCCACCCAGCGCGTCACGATCCCCGCGTCGGAAGGCCGCACCCCGCGCCTGGGCCGCAAGGCCTGGCTGGGCGCGGGGGCCGCCGTGGTCGCGGCGGCGGTGGCCGGATACCTCGTCCTCGCCGATCCCTTCGCGGGGCCGCTGCCGGACGGCTGGGCGAAGCGGACCGACGCCGGTCTTGGCGCCACCCTCGCCGTCCCCGCGTCCTACCAGCCCGGCCACCCGGACAAGAACGACTCCGACCGGAGCTGGGTGTCGTACACGGACCCGAGCGGTGCCGTCTCGGTCGTGCTGGACCTGACCCGGAAGTCGGAGGACTCCCTCAACACGATCAAGAGCAACGCGGTGGCCCAGATGCACGCCGACGACGAGAAGTTCAAGAACGAGGGCGAGTACAGCCTCGACATGCCCAAGGGCGCGCGGACTCACCCGGACGACAGCACCGAGTACCACGGCAGACAGGCCGCCACGAACACCGTCGAGTACACGACCGACGACTCGCAGGACCCGCGCCCGCGCGAGCTGCGGATCTTCTACTACCGCACCGGCTCCGGTGACCTGTACCGACTCACCATCGGCTACCCGGGCAAGGGTGACTTCACCGCGCGGGGCCAGGAGGTCGCCAGGGCGGCGATCGCGAACCTGGAGATCAAGAAGCCCTGAGAGACCAAGGGCCGGACTCACCGGCATCCGGACCCGCTTCACAAGGGCGTGGTGCGCACGGTACTCATGTGACATGAGTGGAGACGGCGAACTCCCGCCCGGCGCACGGCTGATCGGTGGACGCTACCGGCTTCTCGCGCGCCTGGGCGCCGGGCCCTCCGGGACCGTGTGGCGGGCCCGGGACGAGCAGGAGCAGCGGGACGTCGCCGTCAAGGAGCCCGTACTGCCCGGGCGTCCGGCCGACGACGAGGAGAGCCGCCGGATCGCGCACCGGCTCCACCGGGAGGCGCGGACCGCCGCCCGGGTACGCCATCCCTCGGCCGTCGTCCTGCACGATGTCGTCCTGGACGACGAACTGCCGTGCGTCGTCATGGAGTTGGTGGAGGGCGAGTCGCTGCGGGAGGTCGTGCGGCGCGGGCCGCTGCCGCCCGCCGAGGCCGCCCGTGTCGGGCTCGCCGTCCTCGGGGCGCTCAGGGCCGCGCACGCCGTGGGGATCGTGCACCGGGACCTCAAGCCCGCCAACGTCCTGATCGAGTCCCGTACCGGACGGGTCGTCGTCACCGACTTCGGGATCGGGGACGGGCCCGCCGCGGACGTCCCCGCCGGGTTCGCCGCCCCGGAGCGGGCCGCGGGGCCCGGCGCCGGGCCCGCCTCCGACCTGTGGTCCCTCGGCGCGCTGCTCGCCACCGCGGTGGAGGGTGGCGACGCAGGCCCACTGCGACCGCTCATGACCCGCCTGCACGCCCCGGACCCGGGCGCGAGGCCGACCGCGGAGGAGGCCGCGGCGGCCCTGGAGGCCTGCGCGGCCATGCCCACCGCCCGCCCGGCGCCCCTGGAGCGACCGCGAACCCCGGCACCCGAGCCGCACCCCTGACCCGAGCCGTACCGCGCCGACGCCACTTCGGCCGTCCCCGCGCCGGAAAAACCCCGCCCGCCATGATCGTCGCTCGACAACGCGCTGATCAGCGCATTTGCTGCCAGTGATCACTGGCGTCATGTGAGCAGTCGGTGAATCCCCGTTACCGACGGGTACCCAAAGCCTCCGCCGCGGCATACCCTGCGCGTCATGACGGACTCGCAGGCCCCGGACATCACCGGTACCAACCCGCTCGCGCCCGCCCCCGAGGGAGTGCGCACCGCCGCCGACGTGGTCACCCCGACGCTGGTGGCCCAGCTCACCAAGGGTGTCGTCGGCTCCGGCCGTACCGCCAACCACACCCCCTTCACCGGCGAGAAGCTGGCCGACCTGCCCGAGTCCACGCCCGAGGACGTGCGCGAGGCCTTCGAGGCCGCCCGCGCCGCCCAGGCCGTATGGGAGAAGACCCCGGTGCGGCAGCGCGCCGCCGTGCTGCTCCGCTTCCACGACCTGGTGCTCGAGCGCCAGGCCGAGGTGCTCGACCTCATCCAGCTCGAGACCGGCAAGGCCCGGCTGCACGCGCACGAGGAGGTGCAGGCCGTCGCCGTCGCGGCCCGCCACTACGGCCGCAAGGCCCCCGGCTACCTGCGGGCCAAGCGGCACACCGGCGCCGTGCCCACCCTGACGAAGGTCACCGAACTGCGGCACCCGCGCGGGGTCGTCGGCCAGATCGCCCCCTGGAACTACCCCCTGGAGCTGTCCGTCGGCGACGCGCTGCCCGCCTTCGCCGCCGGCAACGCGGTCGTCATGAAGCCGGACACCGAGACCTGCCTCACCGCGCTCTGGGCCCGTGACCTGCTCATCGAGGCCGGACTGCCCGAGGGCGTCTTCCAGGTCGTGCTCGGCGAGGGCCCGGTCGTCGGCCCCGAGCTGGTCAAGCACGCCGACTACGTCTCCTTCACCGGCTCCACCCGCACCGGCCGCGAGGTCGCGCAGGGCGCCGCCGCCCGCCTGGTCGGCGTCTCCCTCGAACTCGGCGGCAAGAACGCCATGCTGGTCCTGGAGGACGCCGACATCGAGAAGGCCGCCGCGGGCGCCGTCCGGGCCTGCTTCTCCTCGGCCGGCCAGCTCTGCATCTCCATCGAGCGGCTGTACGTCCACGAGTCCGTCGCCGACGCCTTCCTGGAGCGCTTCGCCGCCCGCACCCGGGCCATGCGGCTCGGCAACTCCCTCGCCTACGGCGCCGACATGGGCTCGCTGGTCGGGGAGCGGCAGCTCAAGACCGTGGAACGGCACGTCCAGGAGGCCGTCGCCAAGGGCGCCGAGGTGGTCGCGGGCGGGGTGGCCCGCCCGGACATCGGCCCGTACTTCTTCGAGCCGACCATCCTCGACGGCGTCGAGGACTCCATGGCCGTCTGCGAGGAGGAGACCTTCGGGCCGGTCGTCTCGCTGTACCGCTTCAAGACCGAGGACGAGGCGGTCGAGCGCGCCAACTCCACGCCGTACGGCCTGAACGCGTCCGTGTGGACGAAGTCCGCCCGGCGCGGCCTGGACGTCGCCTCCCGGCTGCGCACCGGCACCGTCAACGTCAACGAGGGCTACGCGCCCGCCTACGGCAGCGTCCAGTCCCCGATGGGCGGCATGAAGGACTCCGGCCTCGGCCGCCGCCACGGCTCCGAGGGCATCCTCAAGTACACCGAGGCCCAGACGGTGGCCCGGCAGCGGCTGCTGCCGATGGCGCCGTCGCTGGGGATGGACGACGCGCAGTACGCCCAGTTCATGAGCCGCAGCCTCCGCCTGATGAAGGCCTTCCGCCTCCGCTAGCCCACCCCCGGCCCCACAGCCACCAACCCCCGTTCTCGACGAGGAGAGCACGTGTCGCAGGAGAAGTCTGTCCAGACCCGGGACGAGGACGGGTACGACTACGACGTCATCGTGATCGGTTCGGGGTTCGGCGGCTCGGTCTCCGCCCTGCGCCTCACCGAGAAGGGCTACCGGGTGGGCGTGCTGGAGGCCGGCCGCCGCTTCACCCGCGACTCCCTGCCCAGGAACTCCTGGGACCTGAAGAACTACCTCTGGGCCCCGCGGCTCGGCATGTACGGCATCCAGCGCATCCACCTGCTGGGCAATGTGATGGTGCTGGCCGGCGCGGGCGTGGGCGGCGGTTCGCTGAACTACGCCAACACCCTCTACGTACCGCCGAAGGCCTTCTTCGACGACCCCCAGTGGCGCGGCATCACCGACTGGCAGCAGGAGCTGAAGCCGTACTACGACCAGGCGCAGCGCATGCTGGGCGTGCGGCTCAACCCGACCATGACCCCGTCCGACGTGCACCTGAAGGCGGCGGCCGAGCGGATGGGCGTCGGCGACACCTTCCACCTCGCGCCGGTCGGCGTGTTCTTCGGTGACGGCAAGGACGCCGACGGCACGGCGCAGGGCAGGCCCGGCGAGCAGGTGGACGACCCGTACTTCGGCGGCGCCGGGCCCGCCCGCAACGCCTGCACCGAGTGCGGCGAGTGCATGACCGGCTGCCGGCACGGCGCGAAGAACACCCTCAACGAGAACTACCTGTACCTCGCCGAGAGGGCCGGCGCGGTGGTCCACCCGATGACGACGGTGGTGTCCGTCACGGACGACTCGCGCGGCGGGTACGCGATCGCGACGCTGCCGACGGACGAGAAGAAGAAGGGCGAGGGGCGGCTGTTCACCGCGCGGAAGGTCGTGGTCGCGGCCGGTACGTACGGCACCCAGACCCTGCTGCACCGCATGAAGGCGGGCGGCCAGCTGCCTCGGATCTCCGCCCGGCTGGGCGATCTGACCCGCACCAACTCCGAGGCCCTGGTCGGCGCGCAGACCGACAACCGCCGCTACCGCAAGGCGACCGGGGAGCAGCGGGCCGACTTCACGCGCGGGGTCGCCATCACGTCCTCGATCCACCCGGACGACAGCACCCACATCGAACCCGTCCGCTACGGCAAGGGCTCCAACTCGATGGGCGGTCTGTCCATCCTCCAGGTCCCCTACGCCGAGGGTTCCTCGCGCGTCCTGGCCTGGCTGGCCAATGCCGCCCGCCACCCCCTGCTCGTCGCCCGCTCGCTGTCCAACCGGCGCTGGTCGGAGCGGACCATCATCGGGCTGGTGATGCAGTCGCTGGACAACTCGCTGACGACCTATCTCAAGCCCGGCGGGGTCGGCAAGGGCCTGCTCACCGCCCGGCAGGGGCACGGCGCCCCGAACCCCAAGCAGATCAAGGCCGCCTCCGAGGCCGCCACCGTGCTCGCCGAGGAGATCAACGGCTTCCCGGGCAGCAACGTCGGCGAACTCATGGGCACCCCGCTGACCGCGCACTTCCTCGGCGGCTGTCCCATCGGCGACTCCCCGGAGACGGGTGTGATCGACCCCTACCACCGGCTCTACGGCCACTCCGGCATCTCGGTGGTGGACGGCGCCGCCGTCTCCGCCAACCTGGGCGTCAACCCGTCGCTGACGATCACCGCGCAGGCCGAGCGCGCAATGTCGTACTGGCCGAACAAGGGCGAGGAGGATCCGCGCCCCGAGCAGGGAGCGGCGTACGAGCGGCTGAAGCCGGTGGAGCCGCGCGAGCCGGCGGTCCCGGCGGACGCGTTCGGCGCGCTCAGGCTGCCGTTCCTGGGCATCCCGGCGGTACCGCCGAAGAAGTAGCCGGGCCAGAAGACGACGCGGAAGACGACGAGGGACCTGCATCCCCCTCCGAACGCAGGTCCCTCGCCTCTTACCGTCTTCTTGATCCGGCAGCAGGTTTGATCCGTGAGCCCGGTGAATGGTTGCTTCCGGATTCACCGAAATTTGTGTGGCATGGGTCACATGCGACATGGCCCGGGGATCGGGCACGGCGAGGGGCCCCGCGGGACTCGGATCCGGCACGACGAAGGGCCCCGCGGGACTCGAGCCGCGGGGCCCTCTTTTCGCCGGCACCGGCGCAAGGGCGCGCCGGTGCCCGGGAGCGGCGCCGGGGGGTCGCGCCGCCTGCTCTGTGGTCCTGACCTTGTGCTTCCGCCGGCCGGCCCCGGGCGTCCCCGGAGCCGGCCGTTCTCTTGGATGACCGGGCTGCTGTCCCCTGCCGTCCGGTCACTTCTCCGGAGCGAGGTCCCACGGCGTACGGCACGACCCGTACGCCTCATCGCTCCGGTGAGCCACGCGTGGTTCTGTCGGGCCCGCCCCTGGCTGGCACGGACAACGGGTTCAACGAAGCGGCGTGGGGGCCGGTCACGCGCCGTACGGGTGAGACCCGGACCGAACTCAGATACGACCCCGGCACAGCTCCAGCATGGTCATCGCCAGCGCGGTGCCAGGCTTGCCGAGCGCCTCGCGGTAGCGGCCGAGGATCTCCATCTCGCGGGACAGGTTCACCCGCCGGCCGCCGGAGGCGATCCGGGTCTCCTGGACGACGGTGGACACGGCCATCCGCTCCTGGATGAGCCCGATGATCCGGTCGTCGAGCGCGTCGATGCGGGTGCGGGCGTCGTCGATGGTCTGCTCCGCGGTGAGGGTGGTCATGTCGGGGCTCCTCGTGAAGGTGGCTGGTGGAGGCCCCGGAACGGCAGAACCCGGAAAACGACAGGCGCCCCGGGCCTTGTCGGCCCGGGGCGCCTGGTAAGTCGCTTGGCGGTTCGCTCAAGCAGCACGACCATGGCAGCCGGCGGGCCGGGTGCCATAGGTAAAGAGGAAGGTCGAGTGCGCGAACATGCGGCCAGTATGCCACGGTCCCGTCCGGGGGAGGCCCGCCCGCCCACACCGTTAGACTCGTTAGCACAGACCCCGCCCGACCACCAGAAGGCACCCCGTGTCATCAGCGACTTCAACTGCCGCCTCCCCCGACACCGTCCTGGTCGTCGACTTCGGCGCGCAGTACGCCCAGCTCATCGCCCGTCGCGTCCGCGAGGCGCGGGTCTACAGCGAGATCGTGCCGAGCACCATGCCGGTCCAGGAGATGCTCGCCAAGAACCCCGCGGCGATCATCCTCTCCGGCGGCCCCTCGTCCGTGTACGAGGAGCGTGCCCCCCGGCTCGACCGCGCGCTCTTCGAGGCCGGCGTCCCCGTCTTCGGCATGTGCTACGGCTTCCAGCTCATGGCGCAGGTCCTCGGCGGCACCGTCGACAACACCGGTGCCCGTGAGTACGGCCGCACCGACCTGCACGTCTCCAGGTCCGGCTCCACCCTCTTCGAGGGCACCCCGGACGAGCAGCACGTGTGGATGTCGCACGGCGACGCCTGCTCCGCCGCCCCCGAGGGCTTCGCCGTCACCGCGTCCACCGACGTCGTCCCGGTCGCCGCCTTCGAGAACGACGAGAAGAAGCTGTACGGCGTCCAGTACCACCCCGAGGTCATGCACTCCACGCACGGCCAGCAGGTGCTGGAGCACTTCCTGTACCGGGGCGCGGGCCTGACCCCGTCCTGGACCACCGGCAACGTGATCGAGGAGCAGGTCACCGCGATCCGCGAGCAGGTCGGCGACAAGCGCGCCATCTGCGGCCTGTCCGGCGGCGTGGACTCCGCCGTCGCCGCCGCGCTCGTCGCGCGGGCCATCGGTGACCAGCTCACCTGCGTCTACGTCGACCACGGTCTGATGCGCAAGGGCGAGACCGAGCAGGTCGAGAAGGACTTCGTGGCCGCGACCGGCGTCAAGCTGGTCGTCGTGGACGCCGAGGAGCGCTTCCTGACCGCCCTCAAGGGCGTCTCCGACCCGGAGGAAAAGCGCAAGATCATCGGCCGCGAGTTCATCCGCGTCTTCGAGCAGGCTCAGGCCGAGATCATCGCCGACGAGGGCCCGGCCGTGGAGTTCCTGGTCCAGGGCACCCTTTACCCGGACGTGGTCGAGTCCGGCGGCGGCACCGGCACCGCCAACATCAAGTCGCACCACAACGTCGGCGGCCTGCCCGAGGACCTCGAGTTCAAGCTGATCGAGCCGCTGCGCAAGCTGTTCAAGGACGAGGTCCGGATGGTCGGCCAGGAGCTGGGCCTGCCGGAAGAGATTGTGCAGCGCCAGCCCTTCCCGGGCCCCGGCCTCGGTATCCGCATCGTCGGCGAGGTCACCAAGGAGCGCCTCGACCTGCTCCGGGACGCCGACGCCATCGCCCGCGAGGAGCTGACCGCGGCCGGACTGGACCGGGACATCTGGCAGTGCCCGGTGGTCCTGCTCGCGGACGTCCGCAGCGTGGGCGTCCAGGGCGACGGCCGCACCTACGGTCACCCGATCGTGCTGCGCCCGGTCTCCTCCGAGGACGCCATGACCGCCGACTGGTCGCGGCTGCCGTACGACGTCCTCGCCCGCATCTCGACCCGGATCACCAACGAGGTCCGGGACGTCAACCGCGTCGTCCTCGACGTGACCTCCAAGCCGCCGGGCACCATCGAGTGGGAGTGATCCTCTCCCGCTGAGGATCAGGTCCGCCTGAGCGTGCGCACCGGCGCGCCAGGCCGCCAGACCTGGACGACCAGATACGTGTCGTCCTCGACGAAGGTCCGCACGACCTCCGTCAACTCGGTGCGGAAGAGGTGGAACGGCTGCGGCGGTTCCACCTCTTTCACGTACGCGGTGGTCCCGCCCTCCCCGACCTCGTACGCCCGCCCGGCGATCCGCACGTCCCCGCCGCCCATTCCGGTGCCCTCGCCCGGGTTCGCCTGCAGCGCGAAGCGTGGATCGCGGCGCAGATCGAGGGCCTTCAGCGAGCCGGCCATCATGCCCAGCCACAGCTCACCGCCCCGGAAATCGGCCTCCAGGCCCGAGGTGCGCGGGGAGCCGTCCCGGCGCACGGTGGCGAGCACATGGTGACGGAAGGCGCCGAAGCGCTGCTCGGTGATCGCCGCCAGCTCCGGTGCGGCGGTGGTGAAGGCTGCCCAGTTCATGCCGGCCAGTCTCACCGGCAAACCGGACACCTTCTGTCGGATATCCGTGGCGCACCTCATCTTTACCAACCAGCGCTGCCCTTTTGCGCCGACCGGCGGTAACTTCCCGCCCGTACCGCAAACCCCCACGCTGGAGGACCCATGCACGGGCCCACGCCGCCCCCTCCGCTGCCCACCGATCAGCTGAAGTTCGCGATGCCGCCGATGCACGACTCGGTCGAGGACGAACGCCGGCACCGCAAGGAGCGGCTCGCGGGTGCCCTGCGGATCTTCGGGCGCGCCGGACTCGAGGACGGGGTGTCCGGGCACATCACCGCGCGCGACCCGGAGTACAGCGACTGCTTCTGGGTCAATCCGTTCGGGATGCCGTTCAAGCACGTCACGGTCGGCGACCTCGTCCTCGTCAACCAGGAGGGGCAGGTCGTCGAGGGCCGCTATCACGTCAACCAGGCCGCGTTCACCGTGCACGCCCAGGTGCACGCCGCCCGGCCCGACGTCGTCGCCGTCGCGCACTGCCACTCCGTGCACGGCCGGGCCGTCGCCGCGCTCGGTGACCTGATCGACCCCATCACCCAGGAGAGCTGCGCCTTCTACGAGGACCTGGCGCTGTACGACGCCTACACCGGCGTCAACGTCGACGCCGAGGAGGGCCGTCGCATCGCCGGGGTGCTGGGGCCCCGCAAGGCGCTGGTGCTGCGCAACCACGGGCTGCTGACCGTGGGGAACTCGGTCGACGCGGCGGCCTGGTGGTTCCTGTCCCTGGAACGGTCCTGCCAGGTGCAGCTGATGGCCAGGGCGGCCGGCCGGCCGGTCCTGATCGACCACAAGCTGGCCGTGACCACCCGTGAGCAGCTGGGCGGCGACCTGGTGGCCTGGATCAACTACCAGCCCCTGTGGCAGGACATCAGCCGCAGCGAACCCGACCTGCTTGGCTGACCCCGGATGCGCTGGGGGCCGCGTCAACGCGGCGTATCAAAGTTCACCCGCCGTGACCCGGACCGGCGGGCCAGGGCCGCCCGGGGTAGGGCACAATTCGCTTTCGTCGCAGGGGAGTTCGCGGTCGGAAATGCGCACTTTGAGTTGCTTCGGTCGTGTCGAGAGGTCGTGGGGAAGGCGGGCGTCGGGCGTGGCGGTGCAGGAGGCCAGACAGAGCACGGGTGCCGACGGCGCCCATGAGGGCGGCTGTGCGTGCGGGGACTGCCCGCACGGGGCCCGGCGGGGGCACCGGCGGGCCGTCGCGGCGTTCCTGCGCGTCCGGGACGAGTTCGCGGCCGGACAGGGCCTGCCGCCGGCCGTGGCCCACTCGGCCTCCGCCTCCCGCCAGTGGGTCTCCGAGGAGCTGACCCAGCGCGCCGAGGAGGTCGCCGAGCGCGGCCGAGCCGAGGGCCAGGCATGGCTCGCGCGGCTGTGGCTGCGGACGGTGTGCGTGGTGGGCGGCGCCGTCCTCGCCCTGCTGCTCGCCGAGTCGCTCACCGCGATCGGCGCGGGCTGGAGCAGCGCCCGGACCGCCGCCCTGCTCGCCGCCTTCGCCGTCGGGGGCGTGCTGGCCGCCGCCTCCTGGTGGCACCGGGCGCGCGGCGGGGTGCTCGCCCCGCTCATCGGCGAGGACAACCGCATGTCCACCTCCCGCACCGTGGCCGCCGGCTGGATCCTCCTCGTGACCTACGCCGTCCTGCTGCTCGCGGGCCGGCTGGCCGCCGCCTCCGGTCACACCGAGCGCGATGCGCTGCTCACCGGCCTGGACCTCGCGCGCGGCGCGGGCCTGGCGACGGTGCTCGGCGTGCTGTGCGGCATCGCCGTACTGGTCCGCCGGGTCGTCGGCCTGCGCATCCTCGCCCAGCGGCTGCAGAAGGTACCGGCCGACCGGCCGCGCGCGGCCGACCTGCTGACCGACGACTCCGGCCGGGGCGCCTTCGCCGACATCCAGTACGTCGCCGTGAACACCGTCGCCCTGCTGTTCGCCGCCGTCCGGCTGGCCCGCCGCCCCGACCAGCTCCCCGACCTGCCCTGGGGACTCGCGGTCCTGGTGCTGGTCTCCGCCGCGACCTACCTGGCCGGCAAGTACGCGGAGGGCGGCCGCCCGGTGATCCTCTCCGTGGTCCGCGCCCGCGAGCCCGGCGACCTGGACGGCCCGATCCGCACCGGCGACGACATCGAGATCCGCGGCACCGGCTTCGTCCCGCCCGGCGCCCACAGCGCCGACCGCCTCTCCCGCACGGTCGTCCGCATCGGTGCCGTCGACGTCCATGTGCCCCTGGTCCCTGTCACCGGCGGCTTCCGCAACCCCACCGACGCCGTCCTGACCGTCCCGGTACCGGTCGAGGTGGAACCCGGCGCGGTGGAGGTGCAGGTGATCACCGCGGGCGGTACGGCGACCAACCGGTGCGTCGTCCAGATCACCGAGTGAGGGGCGGGTCGAGCGAGGAGCGGACCGGCCGGCCCTCCCTTCGTCCGGTCCGGCCATCCGCTCGAATCCGAAGGTCGGAAGTCGGTAAAAGCGGTGAAAGCGTCCCGCAGAGGATTGAACGGTTCCCGCTTGTCATACGTATCTTCGATTGAGGGGTCCGGCACGGCGGGTGAAAGGCGGCTGGCAGCGATGACTCAGGGTATTCGGACGGACACATACACCTCCGATCTGAACGGCATGCGCGGCTGGCGGGACACGGCCACCCGGTACGCCCTCCTTCCGCTTCGCGTCTTCCTCGGCGTGACCTTCGTCTACGCCGGCCTGAACAAGATCACCGACAGTGCCTTCCTCAAGTCCGGCGGCGCCGGGTCGATCGGCGACACCATGCGCGCCGCCCGCGGCTCCGCCGCCCTTCCGGCCCTCATCGACCTGGCACTCAAGAACCCCGTCGGCTTCGGCTTCGCCATCGCCCTCGGCGAGCTCGCCGTCGGCATCGGCACCCTGCTCGGACTGCTCGGCCGGCTGGCCGCCCTCGGCGGCGCGCTGATCTCGCTCAGCCTGTGGCTGACCGTGAGCTGGGCCTCGACGCCGTACTACTACGGCAACGACCTCGCCTACCTGATGGCCTGGCTGCCCCTCGTCCTCGCCGGAGCGCCGTACCTCTCCCTCGACGCGGCCCTCAGGTCGCGCCGACGAGCCCGGGCGGGCGGCTACCGCTGACCGCCGCGCGCGGCCTGCCGTCTGCGTACGCCCCTGGCCGCCGCCGTGCCGGCGCCGGCCAGGCAGAGGCCGCCCACCACCAGGGGGACGATCAGGAACCACGGGGTGTCCCACAGTCCGGCCGCGTCGCCGGCGTAGACCGCGCCGGCGGCGGCGAGGAAGAGACCGGCGACCAGCTTCCCCGGCTGGAACTCATGACGCAGCATTGCTGACCTCCACCTGTCCGACGCCCACCCGGAGATCCAGCTCGAGCGTGCCGGCCTTCTTTCCGGAGCCGACCGGTGACAGGGTCACCTCCTGATGCCTGCCCGGCTTCACGTCCACGTCCTTCCTGCTGTCACCGGGCAACCGGATGTCGCCCACGCCCACGTCGATGCTCATCTTCACGGTCGTGTCCCGCGGCACGATCACCTTCAGCTGCCCGGCGCCCACCTGCGCGTCGGTGGTCACCGTCCGCCCCTTGCCGGGGTGCACGCGGGTCAGGTCCAGGGTGCCGACACCGGTGCCCACGGAGTAGGCGGGCCGCACGTCCGCCGTCGCGGCCGGTCTCCAGGACGTCCGGTTCCAGTGGGTCGCTATGTCCTTGGGCAGGGCCGTGGCGCCCGCCAGCAGCCCCGCGGTGACGATCGCCAGGAACATCGACCCGGCCCCCGTCCGGCCCAGGAACGCGCTGACCGCGATGCCGAGGCCGAAGGCCACCAGCGCCCAGGCCAGGCCCGTCTGGAGGCTTGTGCCCAGCGGGCGTGTGTCCCAGGTCAGCCCGGTGCCCAGTCCGCCGGCCAGCAGCGCGGACAGGAACACCCAGCCGCCGATCCAGCGCGGGCCGCGCGGTCTCGGCGGCTCCGTCCGCGTCGGCTGTGAGGCGCCGGGGTGGGTCCAGGGGAGGCCGATGCCCAGGTCGACAGGGGCGACGTCCCGGCCGCGGGCGTCGGGAGGGCCCCACAGATACCCGGTGCCGCCGACATGGGTGCCGTCCTTGACGATCGGGTCCCGCCACCAGGAGGCGTGGTGAATGGCGATGACCGGCGGCGCCTTGGCCTCCGGCGGGGCGTCGGCCGCGGCCTGCGCGGCGAGCGGATCGGGGTCGGGGGCACCGCGGTGCCGTGACCAGTACCCGGCGCCGGCCAGCAGCAGGGAGAGCACCACGGCGAAGGCGAGCACCCCGCCGTTCTTCAGCATGGTCAGGAAGATCCCGCAACCGACCAGGGCGAACAGCACGGCGGCCAGCGCCTGCCCGTCGACCCGTCCGGTCAGCAGCTTGCGGACCTCGTTCTCCTCTTCCTCCTCGTACGGCACGAGCAGCCAGGCGAAGCCGTAGAAGATGAGACCGATGCCGCCGGTCGCGGAGAGCACGGCCAGGGTGATCCGGAAGATCACCGGGTCCATGTCGGCCTGCCGTCCGAGCCCCGCGCACACACCCGCGATCACCTTGTGCCGGCGGTCGCGCCGCAAGCGGCCGGGGGCCTCGGCGGTGTCCTGCTCCTCCGCCCTCCGCTCCGTCTTCCGCTCCGCTGTCGTCGTCCGCCCCGCGGTGCCGGCGCCGGTGGCTCCGTCCGCTCCGGTCGCTCCAGTCCCTCCCGTCGCGGCGGGCGCGGCATCCGCCGGCCCGGTGCCCGGGGCCGGGCGCGGGCCGGGACCGGGTCCCGGACCCGTCGCGGCGTGCTCGTGATCCGTCATGTGTCCATGGTGACGGTCCGCCCGCCGCGAGGGCAGTCGGGATGACCCTGGGCGAACCCTGAGATCGGCCCGGAGAGATCGCGGGGAGGCGTTCGGCACGGGCCGGCAGGCCGCCGCGGACCGCCGGCCCGGAGATCAGGGGAGTCTAGGGGGCGGACCCTGATGCTCCGACCCCGCGCCCGTGTGAATATCGATGGCATGCCGGAAGCCGCAGCACTGCCCCTCGACGACCCGCGGCCACCGCGCAAGCTCTACCGCAGCAGCGACGGCCGCTGGCTCGGCGGAGTGGCGCGGGGCCTCGCCGGGCATCTCGGCCTGCCCGTCATCTGGGTCCGGCTCGCCTTCGTCGGCCTGTTCATGGCCAACGGACTGGGTGCGTTGCTGTACGCCGCGTTCTGGTTCTTCGTCCCGCTCGGCGTCGGCGGCGTCGGCGGTCACAAGCCGCCGCTGGTCGGCACCGAGACCTCGCCGGAGGGCCGCCGCAGACTGGTGGCCCGCAAGCCGGACAAGGGGCAGATCGTCGCTCTGCTCCTCATGGTCATCGTGTCCATGGTCTTCGTGGGCAGCGTCAACCTGACCAACGGGGCCAAGGCGTATCTGCTGCCCGCCGTGCTGGTCGCGGCCGGTGTCGCCCTCGTCTGGCGCCAGGCGGACAACGCCCGGCGGGCCCGCTGGGTCGAGGTCGGCAGCCGCCGGCGCACGCTCACCCTGCTCCGCGCGGGCGTCGGGGTCCTGCTGGTCACCGCCGGCGTCTCCGCCATCTTCGTCATGCAGGGCTCGGCCGCCCACCTCGGCGCGGTCCTCCAGGCCGCGCTCGCCGTCCTCGTCGGCATCACCCTGCTCGCCGGCCCCTATCTGGTCCGGATGACCCAGGACCTGTCCGAGGAACGCCTGATGCGTATCCGCGCCCAGGAACGGGCCGAAGTCGCCGCCCACGTCCACGACTCCGTGCTGCACACCCTCACCCTGATCCAGCGCAACGCCGACAACGCCGGCGAGGTGCGCCGCCTGGCCCGGGCCCAGGAACGCGACCTGCGCACCTGGCTGTACAAGCCCGAGGGCACCGGCAAGGACGAGGCGGACGAGCCCGACACGGTCGCCGAGGCGGTGCGGCGCAGCGCCGCCGAGGTGGAGGACAAGCACGGCGTGCCTATCGAGGTGGTCGTGGTCGGCGACTGCCCGCTCGACGAACGTACCGGGGCGCAGATGCAGGCCGCGCGCGAGGCGATGGTCAACGCCGCCAAGTACGGTGGCGAGGGCGGTGCGGTGCAGGTCTACGCCGAGGTCGAGGGGAGGACGGTGTTCGTGTCGGTCCGCGACCGCGGCCCGGGTTTCGACCTCGACTCGATACCCGCCGACCGCATGGGTGTCAGAGAATCGATCATCGGCCGCATGGAGCGCAACGGCGGCACGGCCCGGCTGCGGGCGGTGCCGGGCGGCGGCACGGAGGTCGAACTGGAGATGGAGAGGGCGGAGAAGACGTCATGAGCGACGCGACCGAGGCGAACGGTACGGCGGGAGCGGCGGAGCCGGCCGGGTCCGGCCCGGCCGGGAAGCGGCATGTGCGCGTGGTGCTCGTGGACGACCACCGTATGTTCCGCACCGGCGTGCAGGCCGAGATCGGGCAGACCGCGGAGACCGGGGTCGAGGTGGTCGGCGAGGCCGCCGACGTCGACCAGGCGGTCTCGGTCATCGCCGCGACCCGGCCCGAGGTGGTCCTGCTCGACGTCCACCTGCCGGGCGGTGGCGGCGTCGAAGTGCTGCGCCGGTGCGCCGCGTTGATGGCGGACGCCGAGCGGCCCGTCCGCTTCCTCGCACTGTCCGTCTCCGACGCCGCGGAGGACGTGATCGGCGTGATCCGCGGCGGCGCCCGCGGTTACGTCACCAAGACCATCACCGGCACCGATCTGGTCGACTCGGTCTTCCGGGTGCAGGAGGGCGACGCCGTCTTCTCGCCGCGCCTGGCCGGGTTCGTCCTGGACGCCTTCGCCTCCACCGACGCCCCGCCGGTCGACGAGGACCTGGACCGCCTCACCCAGCGCGAACGGGAGGTGCTGCGCCTGATCGCCCGCGGCTACGCCTACAAGGAGATCGCCAAGCAGCTCTTCATCTCGGTCAAGACGGTCGAGTCCCATGTCTCCGCGGTTCTGCGCAAGCTCCAGCTCTCCAACCGCCACGAGCTGACCCGCTGGGCCACGGCACGTCGGCTGGTCTGACCCGCCGCGACGCCCTCACCCCACCCGGGTCGCCCCCGCGAACGGCATCTCGTCGACGGGGGCCACCCGGACCGGTGCCGACGGATTCGGGGCGTGGATCATCCGGCCGTTGCCGATGTAGATGCCGACATGGCTGATGCCGGAGTAGAAGAAGACCAGGTCGCCGGGTTGGAGCTGGGACCGCGGCACCCGCCGGCCCGCGTTGATCTGGGCGTAGGTGGTGCGGGGCAGGGAGACGCCCGCGGAGCGGTAGGCGGCCTGCACCAGCCCCGAGCAGTCGAAGGCGCTGGGCCCCGTAGCGCCCCACACATAGGGGCTGCCGAGCTTCTGGTAGGCGTAGGCGACGGCCGCGGCCGCACGGGGGCCGGCGGCGGACCCCGCTTGCTCCAGCGCCGCCCGGGTGTCCGAGGCGGAGCGCGAGGCGTGCCCGGCGGCGGTGCCGTCGCCGGCGATCCGTGACCGCTCCGGGGGAGTGAGCCGGGCCAGCAGCCTGCGCGCCTCCCCGAGCTTCGCGGTGACGGTCTGCTTGTGCCGTCGTACCTCCGCCTGCCGCGACCGCAGTGACTTCAGCTCGACGCGGGCGGCGCCGCGCAACTGCTCGACCTGGCGGAGCTGTTCCCGCACCCGGGCCACCGTCCCGGCCTGCCGGTCGCTCGCCCGCTCCGCGAACGCGGCTCCGTCCAGGTACCGGTCCGGGGCACTGGACAGCGCCAGCTGCCAGGAGGGGTCGATGGCACCGTCGCGGTACTGCGCCGCCGCCAGCGAACCGAGCGCGTCACGTGCCGTGTTGAGCTTCTGCTGCCTGCGGGCGGCCTCGTCCCGCAGCGAGTTCAGCCGCCGTTGGGCCGCGTCCGCCCGCTCCCTCGACCCGTTGTACTTCTCGGTGGCGCTCTCCGCCTCCTGGTACAGCTTGTCGACCTTGGCCTTCACCTGGGCCGGCGTCAGCTGCGGTTCGGCGTTCCCCGTGCCCTCGAAGGCCGTCGCGGTGGCCGCGCCCGCCAGGGCGAGGGTGACGGCCGTGCGGGCCGTGTTGCCGCCGAGCGAGCGCTGTCGGGGCTTGCGGTGGGCTGCCACCTGGACCGTCACGTCCTTCCATGGGACCTCTGCTGCCGAGCGGTAGGGGCGTCCGGCGGCGGCCCGCACAGGGGAACGGGCCGCCGCCGGACCTTTCTCGGCGGAGGTGGCCGGCGGCCGCCCCTGGCCCGGGCGGCGGTGGGAAGCCGGTCACCTGGGGGAGGACGCTAGGCCGGACTGTGACAGGTTGGTAACGCACTGTACGGAAGTGGCCGAGACGGACCGGGATGTGAGCCTCTGTGATCGCATTGCCGGGCCATGGCTGCCGCCTTCACGCTGCGTAGTGACCGAAGCGTGCGTTGAGGGGCCCGCGGGGGTCGTGTGGTGCTATGCGGCGCATATATGCAAGATCCGGCTGGGGGCGGCGCCGTGGGGCGGGCCCGGTGACCGGCCGTCCGGGACACCCTCATAGGCTCCTGGGTCATGGACGTACTCATCCATCTCCTCGTCGGCCTGCACATCATCGGTATCGCCGCGCTGCTCGGCGGTTTCCTCACCCAGATGAAGGCGATGGGCCAGGGCACGGCCCGGTTCGTCCCCGGGATGCTGCACGGCGCGTTCACCATGCTGGTCACCGGCGTGGCCCTCGTCGGGCTCAACGAAGCCGACGGCCACCACGTCAACACCTTCAAGATCGGTGTGAAACTGGCCCTGCTGATCGTCATCCTCGGACTGGTCTACGTCCAGCGCGACGAGGAGAAGGTGGACAAGCGCGTCTTCGGGCTCGTCGGAGCGCTGACCATGGCGAACATCTTCATCGCCGTGCTGTGGACCTGAGGCTCAGCGCGCCCTGACGAGGCCGGCGCGGGCCGCGAGCACCGCGCCGGCCGCGACCGCCAGCCACACCGCCACGGCCAGCCACACCAGTGCCTGGCCCGGACCCCGCAGCCATCCGATGGTCAGGACCGCCGCGACCGACAGGGTCGACGCCGCCGTCATACCCAGCGGGAACACCGTCGACCAGCGCCGCACGTCGAAGCGCAGCCGCGGCCGGGCCACCTCGGCGGCCAGCAGGACCACGCAGCACGCCAGGTCCAGCACCAGCAGCGTGACCGTGACATCACGCAGCACGCCCCGGTCGTCGTCGTTCCACAGGTACAGCCGCGCACTGTCGGCGGCGAGCAGTTTCGCCCCGGCCAGCGCCGAGATGGCGAGCGCCCCGCCCGCGATCCAGTGGTCTCCGGCACCCTCCAGCACCTGACGCGGATCGAAGCGCGCCAGCGCCAGGCCGTAGAAGACCAGGCCCAGCCAGAACAGCACCAGTGCGGCGCGCGCGAGCCATGCCGTCGTCTCCGCCGCGGCCAGGGTGGCCGCCAGCACTGCCAGCCCCTGTGTGGCCACACAACACAGGAACACCGCCCCCGGCATGCGCCGTCCCCAGTGCCGTACGACGAGAAGCAGCAGCAACGGCCACAGCAGAACCGCCAGTGCCAGGGCGGCCTCGGCCAGGCTCTGCCGGCCGAGCAGCGAGAACCGGGTGCCGACCACCGTCGTGGCGGCGACCGCGGAGAGCGCGCCGGGGCTCTTCGCCTCGGCCAGCCAACGCGGCCGCTGCGTCACCAGCCGTACGGCGAAGTCGGCGGCGAGCGCCAGCCAGGCGAGGCAGGCCAGCCACAGGAAGACGAGCGACACCGTCTCGGGACCGGTCAGATGCAGGCCCACCGACACGATGCCGCTCGCCATGACGGCGGCCCCCGCCGCCGACGGACGCCCCGCCCACCACGTACGCAGACCAGTGAAGCCGGGTATGGACATGCGCCCGATGCTAGGGAGCGGCGGCGCCGGCGCTCGCGGGGCACACGCGCGTGGAGCCCGAAAAGAGCACCGTCAGGCCGGCCGCACCACCCGGTGAACGACCGACTCGCCCGCCAGGTGGACCGGCTCCTCGCGCACATACGCACCGGGGCGCGGGGCATGGATCATCGTCCCGGCTCCCGTGCACAGGCCCACATGGCTGCTGTCGTCGTGGAAGAAGACCAGGTCACCCGGGCGCGCCTCGGCGAGCGGGATCGCGGTGCCCATGCCGGCCTGGTCACGCGCGGCACGCGGCAGGGTGACGCCGGCGGCCTTCCAGGCGGCCTGGGTGAGGCCGGAGCAGTCGTAGGAGCCGGGCCCGCTGGCACCTGAGACGTACGGCTTGCCGATCTGGGCGCGGGCGAAGGCGATCGCCTTCTCGGCCTTGGTGACAGGGGCCGGCGGGGCGATGGGCGGCACGCTCACCGGCCGCGCCGCGGACCGCGGCCGCTCCGGGGCCCGGGCCGGGACCGAAGAGGGAGCCGGGGCCGAGTGCGGGGCCCCGGCCGAGGGCGGAGCCGCGACCGAGGCCAGAGCCGGGGCCGACGTCAGCACCGGGTCCGGGGCAAGGAGCGAAGCCGGATCCGCGACCGGGACCGGAGCCGGAGCCGGAGCCTGATCCGGAACCGGAGCCGTCAGCCGGGACAGCAGCTCGCGCGCGGTGGCGAGCTTGTGCTGGACGGCCGCCTTGGCCGTCTTCACGTCGTACTGTGCGGCGGCCGGCGCCTCGGGGGCCCTGGGAGCCTTCCCGCGCCCGGCCGCGCCCTTCACCCGGGAGGCCAGCCGGTTCATCAGCCGGCTCTGGGCGAAGTGGTCATCCGGGTACTCCGCGAGCAGTGAGCCGGCCGTCTCGGGAGCGGCGGCGAACGGGGCCAGCCCCTCGCGGGCCTTCGTGAACAGGCCCGGACGCCGGACGGCCTCCGCGCGCGGGGCCTCGGCGCGAGCCCGCTGCACGGCCGCGGGCTCCTCCTCCGGGTCCGCTCTGCGGTACAGCTCGTCGATCTTCTTCTCGACCTCCTCCACGCTCGGCCTGCCATCGCCCGCGGAGGAGGCGGAGGCCGAAGCGGCCCCGGCCGTCTGGGACAGGACGGCCACGGAGGTGAGGGCGGCGGTGGCCAGGACGGGGGTGCGGATGCCCGTCCCGCGGGTCCCCGGGGGACCCGGCTTGCGGTGCGACGCCAAGGGTGGCGACTCCTTCCAACGTGCCGCCTACCGGGTTAGCTGTCGGGTTCGGGCGGGTGGTTCGGAAGGGTTGCCCTACGGCGTCGTCCCGGGCGGGAGTCGGCCGATTCACCCCGGGATCGGTGGGTCCCCGGCTCCGGTCGCCGCGAAGGGGCGCACCGGACTCGGCGGAGGCCGCGCGGCCCGGCGAGGTTCGCCGGTAGGGGTCGTGCGGCCTGACGGCAACCTAGCCAACTCGTGTGACTCCTGTGAAGGTTGCTGTGCCATATGTCCGATACATTTCCGTGACCCGGGGCCGGTTTCATACGGGCGTGACAAGGCGCTTCCGCAGTGTGAGGAGTTCGGCCGCAGCCGTGGCGCGATGGCCGACGTGCCGCTGCCGTGTCCTGTCGCGGACCTCACGGGTGCCGACTTTCCGGTGCCGGGACCGGTTGTCGGTGCGGCCCCCTAAACTCGTAGAGCGATGAGCAGCCTCTTTGACGACAGCTTCCTGGCGGACCTCCAGGCCCCTCGCGGGCACGCGGAGGAGCCCCCGCCGCCGCCCGAGGACGATCACGCTCCGGAGCCCCTTCCGGACGATCTGTTCGGCGGGAAGTTCGACGTGCCGCCGGACCGGGACACCCACTACCGCGACGGCGCCCCGCGTCCCGTGATCGACCCGGACGCGCTGCTGCGGGGGCTGAACGACAACCAGCGCGCCGCGGTGGTCCACGCCGGCTCGCCGCTGCTCATCGTGGCCGGCGCGGGCTCCGGGAAGACCCGCGTGCTCACCCACCGCATCGCCCACCTCCTCGCCGCGCGGAACGTGCACCCGGGCCAGATCCTCGCGATCACCTTCACCAACAAGGCCGCGGGCGAGATGAAGGAGCGGGTCGAGCAGCTCGTCGGCCCGCGCGCCGGCGCGATGTGGGTGATGACCTTCCACAGCGCGTGCGTGCGCATCCTGCGGCGCGAGTCCAAGAGGCTCGGTTTCACGTCGTCCTTCTCGATCTACGACGCCGCCGACTCCAAGCGCCTGATGGCCCTGGTCTGCCGCGACCTCGACCTCGACCTCGACCCCAAGCGCTTCCCGCCGAAGTCCTTCAGCGCCAAGATCAGCAACCTGAAGAACGAGCTGATCGACGAGGAGGACTTCGCCGCCCAGGCCACCGACGGCTTCGAGAAGACCCTCGCCCAGGCCTACGCGCTCTACCAGTCACGGCTGCGCGAGGCCAACGCGCTGGACTTCGACGACCTGATCATGACGACGGTCAACCTGCTGCGCGCCTTCCCGGACGTCGCCGAGCACTACCGCCGCCGGTTCCGGCACGTCATGGTCGACGAGTACCAGGACACCAACCACGCCCAGTACGCCCTCGTACGGGAACTGGTGGGCACCGGGAGGCACGACGAGGACGTACCGCCCGGCGAGCCCGACCTGCCGCCCGCCGAACTCTGCGTGGTGGGTGACGCGGACCAGTCGATCTACGCCTTCCGGGGTGCGACGATCCGCAACATCCTCCAGTTCGAGGAGGACTACCCGAACGCGACGACGATCCTGCTGGAGCAGAACTACCGCTCCACGCAGACCATCCTGTCCGCCGCCAACGCGGTCATCGAGCGCAACGAGTCCCGCCGCCCGAAGAACCTGTGGACCAACGCCGGCCAGGGCGCGCGGATCACCGGCTACGTCGCCGACACCGAGCACGACGAGGCCCAGTTCGTCGCCGACGAGATAGACCGTCTCACCGACGCGCGCGAGGCGAAGGCCGGAGACGTCGCCGTCTTCTACCGCACCAACGCCCAGTCCCGAGTCTTCGAAGAGGTCTTCATCCGCGTCGGCCTGCCCTACAAGGTCGTCGGCGGTGTCCGCTTCTACGAGCGCAAGGAAGTCCGGGACGTCCTCGCCTACCTGCGTGTCCTCGCCAACCCCGAGGACTCGGTGCCGCTGCGCCGGATCCTCAACGTGCCCAAGCGCGGCATCGGCGAGCGTGCCGAGGCGATGATCGACGCCCTGTCCCAGCGCGAGAAGATCAGCTTCCCGCAGGCGCTCAAGCGCGTGGACGAGGCCTACGGCATGGCCGCGCGCTCCACCAACGCGGTCAAGCGGTTCAACACGCTGATGGAGGACCTGCGGACCATCGTGGAGTCCGGCGCCGGACCGGCGACCGTGCTGGAGGCCATACTCGAACGCACGGGCTACCTGGCCGAGTTGCAGAACTCCACCGACCCCCAGGACGAGACACGCATCGAGAACCTTCAGGAACTCGCGGCCGTGGCCCTGGAGTTCGAGCAGGAGCGCGCGGAGGGCGAGGCGGGCACGCTCGCCGACTTCCTGGAGCAGGTCGCGCTGGTCGCCGACTCCGACCAGATCCCGGACGAGGAGGACGGCGACGGCGTCATCACCCTGATGACCCTGCACACCGCCAAGGGCCTGGAGTTCCCGGTCGTCTTCCTGACCGGCATGGAGGACGGCGTCTTCCCGCACATGCGCGCTCTCGGCCAGACCAAGGAGCTGGAGGAGGAACGGCGCCTGGCGTACGTGGGCATCACTCGCGCGCGGGAGCGGCTGTACCTCACGCGGTCCGCGATGCGCAGCGCCTGGGGCCAGCCGTCGTACAACCCGCCCTCGCGCTTCCTGGAGGAGATCCCGGCCACCCACCTGGAGTGGAAGCGGACCGGAGCGGTGGCGCCGGTGTCCTCCGGGCCCGCCGCCGGGGTGGCGGCGTCGCTGTCCTCCTCCCGCTCCCGCTCCGCGGCGTCGGGCGCGTCCGGGTTCGCCACCCGGCGCTCGGCCGAGAAGCCGGTGGTCGCACTGGCCGTCGGGGACCGGGTCACGCACGATCAGTTCGGTCTCGGCACGGTCGTCGCGGTCAAGGGCACCGGCGGCAACGCCGAGGCGACGATCGACTTCGGGGACACCAAGCCGAAGCGGCTGCTGCTGCGGTACGCGCCCGTCGAGAAGCTCTAGACGCAGCTCTGGACGACCCGCCGGGCAGCCCCCGGACGACAGGAGCCCCGCCGGTCGGGCGGGGCTCCTGTCGTTCGTCCGTCTCTTCGAGTCTCAGCTCGGGTCCAGCCCGTGGCTTCGCAGCCACGGCAGTGGGTCTATGGCCGCCCCGCCGGCCGGCCGGACCTCGAAGTGCAGGTGCGGGCCGGTTGAGTTGCCGGAGTTGCCGGAGTAGGCGACCGGCTGGCCGGCCTTGACGGCCGTACCGGAGGCGACGCGGTAGCTGGAGAGGTGGCAGTACCAGGTCTCCGTGCCGTCCTTCGCCGTCACGATCATCATGTTGCCGTAGGCGCTGTTCCACTTGGTGGAGACGACGCCGTCGGTCGCGGCCACCACCGTGGTGCCGTACGAGACCGGGAAGTCGATGCCCGTGTGCACGGACATCCAGTTCACACCGGCCTGACCGAAGTAGGCGCTGAGCCCTTTCTGCATGACCGGGATCGCGAACTTGGGCCGCAGCCGCTCCTTGAGCGCGGCCTCGGCGGCGGCCTTCTTCTTCTGCAGTTCCTGCTGGTTCTTGAGGTCGATGCGTTCCTGCGTACGGCTGGCCCGGTCGGCGAAGTCGTCGGCGCCGGCGGAGAGGGTCCGGAGCTGGGAGTCCAGCTTGCTGTTGGCGACGGACGGCTTCACCGACTGCGCGTCCGACGCGGTGGCGGAGGTCTCCTTGCCGTCGTCGGTCAGGCCGCCGACGGAGGCGGCGGCGATGCCGGCGACCCCCATCACACAGGCCGACGGCACGGCGATGGTCAGCAGCGCGGAGCGCTTGGGGGGAGTACGACGCCGGGAACGCGCCGCGCCGCGGGAGCCCGAGCGGGGGGCCGGGACCGGAACGGACTCCTCCTGGTCGTCGAGCAGAACCCCTACGGCGGGCAGCTCGCCCGTGTCGCCGGTCCCGTGCTCCTCGGCGGCGGCGTCCCCGGTCTCGCCGGGATCGGCGTACTCACCGAAGTCGGCGGCACCGCCGTATTCGCCGGTGTCCGCGTACTCGCCGGCCTCGGTGTAGTCGACGCCCTCGCTGTACTCGCCGAACTCGCTCGTCCCGGAGACCTGGTCGAAGGACTCGGCCGGCTGGTCGTGCGGTGCCGCGAGCGGGTCGTGCCGCACGGGCGTGCCGTCGGAGTTCCACTGCGTGGCGTCGTACACGCCGGTGTCGTAGGTCTGGGTGCCCCACTGCCACTGCTGGGTGGGGTCGGCGCCGGCGGACTGGTCGTGCTGCAGCCAGGTGGTCGCGTCCCACTGACCGCTGACGTCGTTGCCCGTGGCCTGCGCCGGGACCGTCCAGGCCGTGGTGTCGTACCCGCCCGTGTCGTAGGCCGTGTGGTGCTGGGCCGCGTACGGGTCGTACTGCGTGAACTGGCCCGTACCGGTCTGCCACTGCGTGCTGTCGTAGGCGCCGGTGTGCTGCTCGTCGCCCGGGAGGCTGCCGAAGAGCGGGTCGGCGGCGAAGGCGCCGGTCTCGCCGGTACCGACCGTGAAACCGGTGGCGTCGTAGCCGCCGTACGTGGTGAGGTCGTCGTACTGGGCTTCCTGCGTTCCGTACGCGTAGTGCCCGGTGGAGGCGCCGGAAGCCGGGGCCGGGGTGGTCATGGTCCCCGACGGGTGACGGTCGTTCACCAACTTCTCTTTCGCCTCGACAACGGTGGCTGCCAGAGCAGTGCGGTGACTGTACCCGGCGGTACGCGGGCGCGACAATCGTCGGCCGGTTTCGCGTGGGCCGGAAACGGGCATTCGGCCGTGATTCGGGGGACCGTGGACGCGAGTTTGGCTTTGTGTTCGAGAAATGTTCGATGTCGGATGACGCTGCGTCACCTGTGGAGCGGCTGTGTCACGCCCGTGCGCGGCCCCGGACCGCCCCTCCGGGCGGCCTCCCTCACGCCACCGTCACGCCGTCGGTGAGCGGGTTCCCGACGGGCGTGGCCTCGAGGGCCTCGCGTATCCCGGACGCCACGGCGGGGTGCACCGGCAGCGCGAGATGCCCGATGCCCGTCACCCGGACATTACGGACCTCCAGGTCGGGGTGGTCGATACAGGCGGATTCCAGGGGGTCCATCACGGAGTCCAGGTCGCTCCAGAAGCTGACGAACCGGGTGCGGCAGCCGGGTGCCGGCCTGGTCAGCTCCTCGATCACCTCGGAGCCGGGCCGCATCTGCCGCACGATCGGGTGCGCGCTCGCCAGGGGTACGGCCCGGGTCCCGGAGTGCGGGGTGCCGAGGGTGACGAGCGTTCGCACCCTGATGTCACCACCCAGGCACTGGGCGTAGTAGCGCGCGATGAGGCCGCCGAGGCTGTGGCCCACGATGTCGACCTGGGTGCTGCCGGTGCGCTCGCAGATCTCCTCGACATGCCGGCCCAGCAGTTCGGCGGCGATGCGTATGTCGCAGGTCAACGGAGAGTAGTTGAGTGACTCCACGCGCTGCCGGCCGCTGCGTGCGAGGCTGCGGCGCAGCAGGACGAAGACGGAGCGGTTGTCGATGAAGCCGTGCAGCAGCACGACCGGCGGTCCGGGCCTGCCCGGCAGCCGGGCGGTGCCGTCCTGGTCGTGGGCGGAGGGTGCGGGGCCGCGGCGCTCCTGGGTGAGGCCGGTCGGGTACAGCAGCAGATGCCCGGCCAGGATGGCCGCTTCCAGCGCGGTCGCCTTGAGCAAGGTTATGGAGAGATCGACCAGTCTGCCGGGCCACAGGCGCCGGTAGAGCGGGAGGACGAGCGGCAGTACCCCGGTGACCTTCATTGGCCGACCTCCAGTCGGCACGTGGGGGGCGGCTCGGTCCCCCGCGTGCCCTCATGTCCCACCATGTGATTTCCCCCTCCCCGCGCGCCGTGAAACTGCCGGTTGCGGGATGCTGGGGATAACGTTCGTTCACTTCGCGACGGGTGGCGGAACGCGCCAAAAGTGCGGTACTTGTCGTTACGGACGGAAGCGATCGCTTCCGGGGTCGTCTGATGGAGGCAGTGATGGGTGTGGCAGCCGGTCCGATCCGCGTGGTTGTGGCCAAGCCGGGGCTCGACGGCCACGATCGCGGGGCCAAGGTCATCGCGCGTGCGCTGCGCGACGCCGGCATGGAGGTCATCTACACCGGACTCCACCAGACGCCGGAGCAGATCGTCGACACCGCGATCCAGGAGGACGCCGACGCGATCGGCCTGTCGATCCTCTCGGGTGCCCACAACACCCTCTTCGCCGCCGTCATCGATCTCCTCAAGGAGCGCGACGCCGAGGACATCCTCGTCTTCGGCGGCGGCATCATCCCGGAGGAGGACATCGCGCCGCTGAAGGAGAAGGGCGTCGCGGGGATCTTCACGCCGGGAGCGACGACCGGGGCGATCGTGGAGTGGGTGCGGGAGAACGTGCGACAGCCGGCCGCTTCCTGAGCCGGAGCTGCCGCGGACGCGGGTGCCATACGGCTCCGGGGTGTCGCCCCCGGAGCCTTTCGCATGTGAACGGCTCCTGGTCTCAGACCCCGGGCGGGCCCGGCGTTCCGGCCGGCGCCAGTTCCCCGGCCATCGCCGCCCGCAGCCGCAGTGTGGTGACGAGCCGCTGGAACGCCTCCGCCCAGTACCCGCCGGCCCCCGGTGCGGCGTCCTCCCGCTCGTCGGGTATCGCCAGCAGGCCGTCGAGGCGGGCGGCCTCCGCCGGATCCAGGCACCGCTCGGCCAGTCCCATCACCCCGCTGAAGCTCCAGGGATAGCTGCCCGCGTCCCGCGCGATATCGAGGGCGTCCACCACGGCCCGGCCGAGCGGGGCGGCCCAGGGCACCGCACACACCCCGAGCAACTGGAACGCCTCCGACAGGCCGTGTGTCGCGATGAATCCCGCCACCCACTCGGCCCGTTCAGCGGCGTCGAGCGCGGCCAGCAGCTTCGCCCGCTCGGCGAGGGACACCGCCCCGGGCCCGCCGGCCTCGGGCGCCGACGGTGAGCCGAGCAGCACCCTCGACCACTCGGCGTCCCGCTGCCGTACCGCAGCCCGGCACCACGCGGCGTGCAGCTCGCCCTGCCAGCCGTCGGCCACCGGCAGCGCCACGATCTGCTCCGGAGTGCGGCCGCCGAGCCGCCCCGGCCAGGTCCCCAGCGGGGCCGCCTCCACCAACTGGGCCAGCCACCAGGACCGCTCCCCCCTACCGGTGGGGGGCTTGGCCGCCACACCGTCCCGCTCCATGCCCGGGTCGCACTCGTGCGGCGCCTCCACGACGAGCGTGGGCGAGTCAGCCGTGCGGTCCACGGCCACACATGCCGCGGCCCGCCCCGCCATGCGCCCGGCGAGCGCCGAACCGGGCAGCGACGACAGCAGTTCCGCCGCCGTCGCCCGGACATTGCGGCTGCGGTCGCCCAGCGCCCGCTCGAGGAACGGCTCGTCCTCGGCCGACAGGCCCGCGCGCAGCGAGTCGAGGAACATCAGACGGTCCTCGGCCCGCTCCGTCGACCAGGTCCCCTCCAGCAGTTCCCGTGCGACGGCGGGCTTACCGGCCCGCAGCGCGCCCAGCAGCGCGACCCGCTCGGCGAACAGACCCTCCTGCCAGAGCCGTCGCACCGCCTCACCGTCCCCGGCGTCGGGCAGCGCCGCCCCGCCGCCCGGCGCCGCGCGCAGGGCGAACCGCCAGTCGGGGTTGAACCGGGCCAGCCACAGCGCCCGCGGCCCGGCGAACGCCAGCGCCGCCGGACGCAGGTCGGTGCGGCCCCGGGCGGCGTCCAGCAGCGCGGGCAGCGCATGGGCCGGGGCCGCGTAGCCGTGGGCGCCCGCCGCCGCCAGCCACTGCGGGAGCAGTTCCATGAGGTCCGGCGAGCTGCCCCGCCGGCCGCCGCCCGCGCCGCCGGAGCGGTCGGCCAGCAGCGTGGCGAGCCTGCGGGCCGCGGCCGCCGGCAGCGCCGGACGCGGGTCGTCGGGGGCGGGCTCCGGCCGCCGCGCGGCCCGCCCGGGCCGCAGACCCGCCCGGCGCCGCACGGTCGCCACGGCGGCGGCGTCCAGCAGTGCCATCGGGGCCTCCCGTCCGGCGGCGGCCGCCGGGGGCCGCCGGTCGGTGCCCAGCAGGGCGGTGGTGACCAGTTCCTCCCAGGGCAGCTCGGCGTTCCGCGTGGTCGGTGTTCCGTCCATGACGTCCCCTTCCCCTTCCATCACTGAGGGCGCCGCCCCGGTCTTTCCTGGACCGTCGGGTCCGGTCAGCACAGCGTCACCGGCTCGCCCGGGCCCTCGGGCCACGCCGTCAGCGGGGTGAAGCCGCGGTGGCCGCACTCGCCGAAGACCCGCACGGGGGCGCCGCCGGACAGGGCGACCAGGCGCCACAGGCCCGGGCGGGTGCGGAACGCCTCGGTGAGCGGCAGCGCCGAGTCGTCCTCCGCGTCGGCCAGTTGCCAGGCGCCGCCCGACTCCGGGTCCTGGACGGGTACGACCCGGTCCAGCGTGACCGGGACCGAATCCAGCCAGGGGTCCCCGCGCAGGGCCTCGCCGTAGTGCGCCGCGGCCTCGGCGGTGGTCCCACCGGGCGGGCGCAGCGCTGTGGGGGCGGGCGGGGCGTACTGCTCGCCCAGGGCCGCCCGTACCTGACCGGCGCCGGGGAATCGGGACAGGTCCGCGTCCAGCGCGAGACCGACCGGCAGCGACAGCTCCGGTGCCCGGCCGGCCGCGCCGTAGGAGAGCAACAGCCGGGTCAGGCCCGAGTCGGCGCCGTGCAGCCATATCCGGCGCGTCGTCAGTTTCGCGTCGGAGGTGTCGTACTGCGCCAGAACCAGCCAGCGGTCGCGCAGCGGCGGCCCGTCCGGTGCCGCGGGCAGACCGAGCCGGGCACGGACCGTGGCCGCGAGGGCGTCCGGCAGCCGGTCACGGCGCAGCCAGCCCTGGTCGAGGAGGTGCAGCAGGGCACTCTCCTCCAGCAACCGCGCCGGCCAGCCCGGACCGGAGGCCGGTATCGCCCCCAACTCCCGTACACGCGCCGCGAGTCCCGGCGCCTGTGCGTCGACCATGCGGGCCGCCGTCTCGTCCCACAGGCCGTACCCCGCCTGCTCGGCCGCGGCCAGACCGCCGCGCAGCAGGTCCGCCAGGCGCTGTTCCAGCTCCGTCGCGCCCGCCGTGACCCGCTCGGCGCGGCGCTCCGCCCGCCGCCGCGCCGCCTCGGGATCGGCGGACCCGGACGCGGCACCGCCGTCGCCCCCGGCGCGTCTGTCCTCCGCGCGCTCGCGCCGGCCCGAGAGCCACTGCCCGGCCCAGTCCGGCGGCTCGGTCGCCACCGGTACCGAGCCGTCCCCCTCCGCCCACAGCAGGAGCAGGCCGAGGGCGTGCTTGCACGGGAACTTACGGCTCGGGCAACTGCACTTGTATCCGGGGCCGGTGGCGTCCGCGAGGTCCACCACCGTCTGGTACGGCCTGCTGCCACTGCCTTTGCACAGCCCCCACACCGTCCCCTCTCCGCTCCCCGCACCGGACCACGGTCCGGCCGTGCCCAGTCTGCTTCCCGCCTTGCGTGACGCGGCGTCAGGCGCCAGAGCCAGCACCTGGTCCGCGGTCCAGCGCACCCCCTGCTCAGTCATGGAAACGACGGTAGGTCCCCCCACTGACAATCAGTCCCGCGAGCACGTTCGTGCAGGTCAGAGCGATTGTCAGTGGCGTGGTGCACGGTTGGTTCCAGATCCGAACCGGCCGAGCTGGAGGGGGCCTCAGCCATGTCTGTGTCCGTGGAACCGATGTCCGTCGACGCGAGCGGAGACCAGGACGAGCAGGCGTTGCGACCGCATGCCGAGCACGCCTTCGCCGCCGAACTCGCCGCGCTCGCCGCCCAGGACGACCGCCCGCGCCCGGCCCGCTGGAAACTGTCGCCGTGGGCGGTGGCGACCTACCTGCTCGGCGGCACCCTGCCGGACGGCACCGTGATCACGCCGAAGTACGTGGGCCCGCGCCGCATCGTCGAGGTCGCCGTCACCACCCTCGCCACCGACCGCGCCCTGCTCCTGCTCGGCGTGCCCGGCACGGCCAAGACCTGGGTGTCGGAGCATCTGGCGGCGGCCGTGAGCGGCGACTCGACCCTGCTGGTGCAGGGCACGGCGGGCACGCCCGAGGAGGCCATCCGCTACGGCTGGAACTACGCGCGGCTCCTGGCCCACGGCCCCAGCCGGGACGCCCTCGTGCCCAGCCCCGTCATGCGGGCGATGGCCGAGGGGACGACGGCCCGGGTGGAGGAGCTGACCCGTATCCCGGCCGACGTCCAGGACACCCTGATCACGATCCTGTCCGAGAAGACGCTGCCGATCCCGGAGCTGGGCCAGGAGGTGCAGGCGGTCCGCGGCTTCAACCTCATCGCCACCGCCAACGACCGCGACCGCGGCGTCAACGACCTCTCCAGCGCCCTGCGCCGCCGCTTCAACACCGTGGTGCTGCCGCTGCCGGAGAGCGCCGACGCCGAGGTCGACATCGTCAGCCGGCGCGTGGACCAGATCGGCCGCTCCCTCGACCTGCCCGCCGCGCCCGACGGCATCGACGAGATCCGCCGGGTGGTGACCGTCTTCCGTGAGCTGCGCGACGGCGTGACCGCCGACGGCCGCACGAAACTGAAGTCGCCGAGCGGCACGCTGTCCACGGCCGAGGCGATCTCCGTCGTGACCAACGGCCTGGCTCTTGCGGCCCATTTCGGTGACGGTGTGCTGCGCGCGGGCGATGTCGCCGCCGGCATCCTCGGCGCCGTCGTCCGCGACCCGGCGGCCGACCGGGTGATCTGGCAGGAGTACCTGGAGACGGTCGTGCGCGAGCGCGACGGCTGGAAGGACTTCTACCGGGCCTGCCGGGAGGTGAGCGCGTGAGCGACACCGCCGACCGGGACGGCGCGTACGGCTCCGGGCCGCTGCTGCTGGGCGTGCGGCACCACGGGCCCGGCTCGGCGCGCGCGGTGCGGGCCGCCCTGGACGCCGCCCGGCCCGGCGCGGTACTCGTCGAGGGGCCGCCCGAGGCCGACCCGCTGATCGAGCTGGCCGCCGATCCGGACCTGCGGCCCCCGGTCGCCCTGCTCGCCCACGCCGTGGACGAGCCCGGCCGCTCGGCGTTCTGGCCCATGGCGGAGTTCAGCCCCGAGTGGGTGGCGATCCGCTGGGCCCTCGAGCACGACGTCCCGGCCCGCTTCATCGACCTGCCGGCCGCGCACACGCTGGCCTGGGACACCGAGGCGGACGCCCTGGCCGGCGCCGGGGGCGTGGAGGGCGCGGAGCCCGACCCGCGCGTCGACCCGCTCGCGGCGCTCGCCGGGGCCGCCGGTCACGACGATCCCGAGCGCTGGTGGGAGGACGTCGTCGAGCACCGGGGCGCCGGGCCCCGCGACCCCTTCGCGCCGTTCGCCGCACTGGAGGAGGCCATGGCCGCGCTGCGGGAGCGGTACGGCGTCGGGGGCAGACCGCGTGACGTGGTGCGGGAGGCCCACATGCGGCTTCGGATGCGGGCCGCGCGCAAGGAGTTCGGCCCCGCGGTGGCCGTCGTGTGCGGCGCGTGGCACGTGCCCGCGCTACGGGAGCGGACCACCGTCGCTGCCGACCGGGCACTGCTCAAAGGCCTGCCCAAGGTCAGGGCCGACCTGACCTGGGTGCCGTGGACGCACCGCCGGCTGGCCCGGTCGAGCGGCTATGGCGCCGGAATCGACTCGCCGGGCTGGTACGGGCATCTGTTCCGGGCACCGGACCGGCCGGTCGAGCGCTGGCTGACCAAGGTGGCGGGGCTGCTGCGCGAGGAGGACCGGATGGTGTCCTCCGCGCACGTCATCGAGGCGGTACGGCTGGCCGGCGCCCTCGCGGCGATGCGCGGCCGCCCGCTGCCCGGCCTGAGCGAGACCACCGACGCCGTCCGCGCGGTGATGTGCGACGGGTCCGACGTACCGCTGGCGCTGGTGCACGACCGGCTGGTGGTCGGCGACCTGCTGGGCGAGGTGCCGGATGCGGCGCCCGCGGTGCCCCTGCAGCGCGACCTCGCCCGGGAGCAGCGCAGGCTGCGGCTGAAGCCGGAGGCGCTGGAGCGGGAGCTGGAGCTCGACCTGCGCAAGGACACCGACGCCGACCGCGGCAGGCTGCTGCACCGGTTGCGCCTGCTCGGGGTCGGCTGGGGCGAGCCGGCCGAGTCCCGGGGCAGCACCGGAACCTTCCGGGAGACCTGGCGGCTGCGCTGGGAGCCGGAGCTGTCGGTCCGGGTTGCCGAGGCGGGGGTGTGGGGCACGACCGTGCTCGCCGCGGCCACGGCGAAGGCGGAGGCCGACGCGCTCGCCGCCCGGGCCCTCGCCGACGTCACCGCCCTCGCCGGGCACTGCCTGCTCGCCGGACTGCCGGACGCGCTGCCCGTGGTGATGCGGGCGCTCGCCGACCGCGCGGCCCTCGACACGGACGTCGGCCACCTCGCCCAGGCCCTGCCCGCCCTGGTCCGCTCCCTGCGCTACGGCGACGTGCGCGGCACCGACACCGGAGCCCTGGCCGGCGTCGCCGCGGGCCTCGCGGAGCGGGTGTTCGTCGGGCTGCCGCCGGCCTGCACCGCCCTGGACGCGGACGCGGCTCAGGAGATGCGCGGCCATGTGGACGCCGTGCACACGGCCGTGGGCCTCCTCGTGGAGACCCTGGCCGGCACCCCGGACGCCGGACACGGGGACCTGCGCGGCCGGTGGCGCGCCGTGCTGCGGACGCTGGCCACGCGGGACACCGTGCCCGGCGTCGTCCGCGGGCGGGCCGTGCGGCTGCTGCTGGACGACGGCGAGCTTGAGCCCGGGGAGGCGGCCCGGCTGATGGGCCTGGTGCTCTCCCCGGGCACCCCGCCCGCCGACGCGGCGGCCTGGATCGAGGGCTTCGCCGGGGGCGGCGGAGGCATGCTGCTGGTCCACGACGAACGGCTGCTCGGCCTGGTCGACACCTGGCTGACCGGGGTCCCCGCGGACGCCTTCACCGACGTACTCCCGCTGCTGCGGCGCACGTTCTCGGCGTACGAGCCCGGCGTGCGCAGAACCCTCGGGGAACTGGTGCGCCGTGGACCCGGAGCGGACACCGCCCGCACTGCCCGGACCGCGGCCGTCCCCGGCTTCACCGCCGAGCCGGACACCGCGCGTGCCGACGCCGTGCTGCCGGTGCTGCGGCTGCTGCTCGGCCCGGACCCGGACAGCGGCACCACGAGGACCGACGACGACTGCCTGACGGGAGTGGGCGCATGACCGGCGAACCCCTGCTGACGGAATCCGCCGACCCGGCGCGGGAGCGGCTGCGGCGCTGGCGGCTGGTGCTCGGCGGCGACCAGGCCGACGGCACCGGGTGCGCGCTGTCCGGCCGGGACGCGGCGATGGACGGGGCGCTCGCCGCGCTGTACGGCAAGGGCGACAGACCGCGGGGAGGGCGGGACCGTTCGGCGGGCCTGGGTGCCTCGGCGCCGTCCGTGGCCCGCTGGCTCGGCGACATCCGCACCTACTTCCCCTCCTCCGTCGTCCAGGTCATGCAGCGCGACGCCATCGACCGGCTGGGGCTCGCGTCGCTGCTGCTGGAGCCGGAGATGCTGGAGGCGGTCGAGGCCGACGTGCATCTGGTCGGCACCCTGCTCTCGCTCAACAAGGCCATGCCGGAGACGACGAAGGAGACAGCGCGGGCGGTGGTGCGCAAGGTGGTCGAGGACCTGGAGAAGCGGCTCGCCGCCCGCACCCGGGCCACCCTCACCGGCGCGCTCGACCGCAGCGCGCGCGTCAGCCGGCCGCGCCACCACGACATCGACTGGAACCGCACCATCGCGGCCAACCTCAAGCACTACCTGCCCGAGTACCGCACGATCGTGCCGGAACGGCTCATCGGATACGGGCGGGCCGCGCAGTCCGTGAAGAAGGAGGTCGTCCTCTGCATCGACCAGTCGGGCTCGATGGCGGCGTCCGTGGTCTACGCGTCCGTCTTCGGGGCGGTGCTGGCCTCGATGCGGTCGATCGACACCCGGCTGGTCGTCTTCGACACGGCGGTCGTGGACCTCACCGACCAGCTGGACGACCCGGTCGACGTGCTCTTCGGCACCCAGCTCGGCGGCGGCACGGACATCAACCGGGCGCTCGCCTACTGCCAGGAGCGGATCACCCGGCCCGCCGAGACGGTGGTCGTGCTGATCAGCGACCTGTACGAGGGCGGCATACGCGACGAGATGCTCAAGCGGGTCGCCGCGATGAAGGCGTCCGGGGTCCAGTTCGTCACCCTGCTCGCACTGTCGGACGAAGGAGCACCGGCGTACGACCGGGACCACGCGGCGGCGCTCGCGGCGCTCGGCGCACCGGCGTTCGCCTGCACACCCGATCTGTTCCCGGAGGTGATGGCGGCGGCGATCGAGAAGCGGCCGCTGCCGATACCGGACACCGCCTGATGTGGCGCGACAAAAGGGACTTGGCTACTCATTGGTAACAGGGGGCTTGCGCTACCTCGGGCCGCGCGTGCGAGTATCTACGCCGCCTTCACCCCGCCGACCCGAGGAAGCTCTCGCCTCTTGACCCTGACAGCAGCTCCGTTCGGGATCGCTGTGCGCACGCTGCGTACCGCGGCCGGGCGGCGTGCGCTCCAACTGGTGCTGCTGCTGGGCGGACTGCTCGTACTCGGCTTCCTCTGCGGGGAGCAGGCCCACGCGGCCGAGGGCACGCCCGCGACCCCGGTGAGTTCGGTACTGCCGCGGACCGGGCACGAGGGCGCGCCGACCGCCGAGGCGGGGGCCGTCGCCGCACCGACCGCGACGGCAAAGCACCTCACGGCAGCGACCGCCACGGCAGCGACCGCCACGGCACCGACCGCCAAGGCGGCGACCGCCACGGCAGGAACCGTCACGGCACCGACTGCCGAGGCGAGTTCCGTCACGGCGAGGTCCCTCACGGCGGGAAGCGTCACCGAACGGGTCGTCACCTCCGTGCGAGGGGTCACCGACGGGACCGTCGTCGGACAGGCCGTCACCTCGGTGGAGGCGGTCACCGAACGCGTCGTCGCGCCCGTGCGCACCGTCGTGCGCGAGACGGCGGGCACCCTCGACGAGGCGCGGGCCACGGCGCTGCCCGGATCGTCCTCGCTGCCCGTGCCCGAAATCCCCGGAGTCTCCGAGCGGCTGCCCGTGCACCAGCCGCCCGCGCCGGTCACCCCCGAACCCGGGCCGGACCGGCACGGCGGCGCGGCACCGGCCGCCGGACAGGCCGACCGGCCCGGCGCCGAGAGCGCCAAGAGCCCCGGCCACCGCGCCGCGGCCCCCGCGCGCCCTGAGGCCGCAACCCACGGACCGGACGCCGGGCCCGCCACCGCGCAGGCCCCGGCGCACACTCCGGCCCGCCATGCCACCGCCCCGTCCGGCGCCCCGGCCCAGCAGCCCACGGCGCCCGGAGACCCGGACGGCGCCCTCGGCAAGCAGGCGGCCGACGGCACCGCGTCCCGGCACGGCGACGCGCACGCCATCGCCCTCGACGGCCGGGCGCCCCTGCGGCTCCTGCCCGGCGCCACCGCGCGCGTCGACGCGCCTGGGACCCGGGAACGGCGCCGGGACATCCCTCTCTTCCCCGGCTAGGCCCCAGGGCCGACCTCCCCGCCACCGACCTGTCGCGCGGGGCGCGACAGGTCTGCCCGCCCGTCCGGGCCCCCTTTCCCGATCCTTTCGGCGATCCCCGGACGGAAACCCCTAGCCGTTTCCGAAGGACTGACGCACGCATGAACAAGAACATCCGCCGCTCCATCGTGATCGCCGCCGGTGTCACCGGCGCCTGGGCGCTGGGCTCGGCCGCCGCCAGTGCCGACGAGCTGTCCTCCCCGTCGGTCTCCGTACCGGACACCGACGGCGGCACCGGCATCCTGACCGGCACGCTCACCGACACGGTCGACGGAGTCCTCACCGACGTCACCGATGTCGCCGGCGCCACCGGTGTCACCGGCACCGTCTCCCGGCTGACGAACACGGCCACCGACACCGTTACCGACACCGTTACCGACACCGTCACCGACACGGCGGCCGGGGCGCGCGAGACGGTCGGGGCCGCCACCGGCACGGCCGACCGGGCCCGCCACCAGGCCGGCACCGGCCCCAGCACCCCGGCCGCCAAGCGGATCAGGGGCGACCAGGCCGTCAGGGGCGCGCAGGCCGCCCGCGCCGGCCAGGACCGGGCCGAGGCGCACGCACGGACCGAACAGCACGCCCAGAACCTCCGGGAGGCGGGCGACGGGCTCCTCGGCGGGACCACCGCCAGGGCCGCCCGGACGGCCGAGGTGGTCACCCCGCTCTCGGCCCCCACCCCCCAGGGCGGGATCGACTACCTCTTCGGCCCGCTCTCCTCCTTCGCCCCCGAGCTGGAGGAGGCGCTGGCCGCCGCGCAGACCGGGCTCCGGACCACCACGACGGACGCCCGCCTCAGGGCCGGGACCACCGCCTCCGGCGTACGGGCGCACGTCACCGGCACGGTCGCCGGTGCCCAGCGCCGTGTCGTGGGCACCGTGCGGGCGGTGCCGGGCACGGCCGCGCCGGTCGTGGACGAGACGACCGCCGCCGCGGTCCCGCCGGTGGCCTCCGCCGCGGTGGACGGCGTGCTGCCGGTCGCCGGGCAGGCCGTGGCGGGACTCGTACCGGCCGCCGGGCACGCGGTCGGGGGCGTGCACGGCACCGCCGCGGGCGCGGTGACGGGCGTCCAGGGCACCGCGACGGGCGCCGTGTCGGGCGTACTGCCCACCGCCGGCTACGCGGTCGCGGGCGTCGGCGGCACCGCCGCGGACGCCGTGGCACATGTGCGCGGGCTCGCCGCGGACGCCACGGCCGACGTGCGCGGCGTCACGGGCGGAGCCGTGACCGGCGTCGACGGCACCGCGACGGGCGCGGTGGGCGGCGTGCACGGTGCCGCCGGGTCCGCCGTGGCCGGAGTGGACGGCACCGCCGGCGGTGCCCTGGCCGACGTGCTTCCCGTCGCCGGCGGGGCCGTCGCCGGCGTGCCGCCGTACGCCACCGGGCTTGCCGGCCAGGTCGTCCACGGCACCACGGACGCCGTGCTGCCGCCGGTCGCCGGGGCCGTCGTGCACGAGATCGTGCCGGTCGCCGGGCAGGCCGTCACGGACGCGGGGACGCTCGCGTACGGCGTGACCGGTGCCGTGGCGCCCTTCGCGGCCGGTGTCGTGGGCGCCGTGCCGCCGGCCGTCCAGGAGGTGACCGGTCAGGCCGGCGCCTTCGCGCAGGGCGTGACCGGGCAGGTGCCGCCGTTCGCGGCCGGTGTCACCGGTGCCGTGCGGCCGGTCGTGGACCAGGTCACCGGGACGGTGCGGCCGGTCGTGGACGGCGCCGGCGGCAGCGCGAGCGGGCTGGCGTACGGCGTGGCCGGTGAGGCGGTGCCGTTCGCGGACGGCGTCGTCGGCGCGACCGGGCCCGTCACGCGGCAGGTGGGCCCGTTCGCCCAGGACCTCGGGTGGACCGCGCGGGTCACCGCCGGGCCCCTGGCCGCCCATGCCGTGGACGGCGCCACGCGGGCCGCTGAGACCGCCGCTCCGGGGTATGCGCACGGCCTGACGGAGCACTACGAGGTGCGGGCCTGACGGTCCGCGACCGACTCCGTGGGGGGACCGGACCCGGACGGCCGAATCCCGTCGGCCCGTCCGGCCGGACCTCCGCGGCACGGGGCGGGTGGTTCCCATTGGGGTGGGGGCCACCCGTCCAGGGCCACAACGGCCCGTTCGGGGGCCTCACCGGGCCCACCCCAGCCCGGTGAGGCCGCGCACATCCCTCCATGGTCGGCACGCCGTGCCAGCAAAACCGGCATCATGTGACAGGTATCACCGCTCAGGTGTGACCCTCGATTTAGGGACCCCCGGCAAGCGGCGATAACCTGCGAGACGGACATGCCGCGCGCTCGGCCACCGTGTGCGCTTCCCTTGTGACACAGCGGACGTCACGTTGCCCTTCGCGGCACGCCCACGCATCCAACGAACCGCGAGATCACTGATAGGGACGGAAGCGCGTGGACCTGTTCGAGTACCAGGCGAGGGACCTCTTCGCCAAGCACGATGTACCGGTGCTGGCCGGTGAAGTCATCGACACGCCTGAGGCGGCGCGCGAGATCACCGAGCGGCTGGGCGGCAAGTCCGTCGTCAAGGCGCAGGTGAAGGTCGGTGGTCGTGGCAAGGCCGGTGGCGTCAAGCTGGCCGCCTCCGCGGACGAGGCCGTCGCCCGGGCGACGGACATTCTCGGCATGGACATCAAGGGCCACACGGTCCACAAGGTCATGATCGCCGAGACCGCTCCGGAGATCGTCGAGGAGTACTACGTCTCCTTCCTCCTCGACCGTGCCAACCGCACCTTCCTCTCCATCGCCTCCGTCGAGGGCGGCATGGAGATCGAGGAGGTCGCGGCCACCCGCCCGGAGGCCGTCGCCAAGATCGCGATCGACGCGATCGACGGCGTGGACGAGGCCAAGGCCCGCGAGATCGTCGAGGCCGCCAAGTTCCCGGCCGAGGTCGCGGACAAGGTCGTCAACGTCCTGATCAAGCTGTGGGACACCTTCATCAAGTCGGACGCCCTCCTGGTCGAGGTCAACCCGCTGGCGAAGGTCGCCTCCGGCGAGGTCATCGCCCTCGACGGCAAGGTGTCGCTCGACGAGAACGCCGAGTTCCGTCACCCCGAGTACGAGGAGCTCCACGACAAGGCCGCGGCCAACCCGCTGGAGGCCGCCGCCAAGGAGAAGAACCTCAACTACGTCAAGCTCGACGGCGAGGTCGGCATCATCGGCAACGGCGCGGGTCTCGTCATGAGCACCCTGGACGTCGTCGCGTACGCCGGTGAGAAGCACGGCAACGTCAAGCCCGCCAACTTCCTGGACATCGGCGGTGGCGCCTCCGCCCAGGTGATGGCGAACGGCCTGGAGATCATCCTCGGCGACCCCGACGTCAAGTCGGTCTTCGTCAACGTCTTCGGCGGCATCACCGCCTGCGACGAGGTCGCCAACGGCATCGTGCAGGCCCTGAAGCTCCTCGAGGACCGCGGCGAGAACGTCAGCAAGCCGCTGGTCGTCCGTCTGGACGGCAACAACGCCGAGCTGGGCCGACAGATCCTCACCGACGCCAACCACCCGCTGGTCCAGCGCGTCGACACCATGGACGGCGCGGCCGACAAGGCCGCCGAGCTGGCCCACGCCGCCAAGTAAGCACTCAGGACGAGGACACAACACACCATGGCTATCTGGCTCAACAAGGACAGCAAGGTCATCGTCCAGGGCATGACCGGCTCCACGGGCATGAAGCACACCAAGCTCATGCTCGGTGACGGCACCAACGTCGTGGGCGGCGTGAACCCGCGCAAGGCGGGTCAGACCGTGGACTTCGAAGGCACCGAGGTACCGGTCTTCGGCACCGTCAAGGAGGCCATCGAGAAGACCGGCGCCAACGTCTCCGTCATCTTCGTGCCGGAGAAGTTCACCAAGGACGCGGTCGTCGAGGCCATCGACGCCGAGATCCCGCTGGCCGTCGTGATCACCGAGGGCATCGCCGTGCACGACACGGCCGCCTTCTGGGCGTACGCCGGCAAGAAGGGCAACAAGACCCGGATCATCGGCCCGAACTGCCCCGGCATCATCACCCCGGGCCAGTCGAACGTCGGCATCATCCCGGGCGACATCACCAAGCCGGGCCGCATCGGCCTGGTCTCCAAGTCCGGCACGCTGACGTACCAGATGATGTACGAGCTGCGTGACATCGGCTTCTCGACGGCCGTCGGCATCGGTGGCGACCCGATCATCGGTACCACCCACATCGACGCCCTGGCCGCGTTCCAGGACGACCCCGACACCGACCTGATCGTGATGATCGGTGAGATCGGTGGCGACGCCGAGGAGCGCGCGGCCGCGTTCATCGCGGAGAACGTGACCAAGCCGGTCGTCGGCTACGTCGCGGGCTTCACCGCGCCCGAGGGCAAGACCATGGGCCACGCCGGCGCCATCGTCTCCGGTTCGTCCGGCACCGCCCAGGCGAAGAAGGAGGCCCTCGAGGCCGCCGGCGTCAAGGTCGGCAAGACGCCGACCGAGACGGCGAAGCTGGCGCGGGAGATCCTGAGCGCCTGATTTTCCCAGCTGAGCGCCGGCAGGCCCGTCCCCGCAGGGGGACGGGCCTGCCGGCTTTTCCGCCCGCCGCGCCGGTGGGCGCGGCGGTGTCACCCGGCCACGGGCGTCAGACGTTCAGGGCCGCTCGTCTGCGAGTGGCGGAGTTTGTCGCGCAGTGCCTGTTCCCCGCGGGACAGGGGGCCCATGGCGGCCGGTGGCGGCACCCCCTGCACCGCCCGGGCCGGGGCGATGGGTGGTTCGTAGTGGGTCGGCGCCGTGCGCAGGGTCAGTGCCGTGGAGCCGATGATCGCGACCGTGAAGGCGATGGCCGCGCGCGTCCAGAACACGTTCCGGCGTTCGCCGGTCGTCCGTACCGTCGTCGGTCCGGGCGGCTGCAGCCGTTCCGTGGAGGCGAGCTCGACCAGCCGCCGGTGCAGTTCTGCGGGGTCGGCGAGGTGCGGGACCTGCGCGGCCACGGCCTCCCGGGCGCGGGTCAGCCTGCCGGCCGCCGCGGGTGTGCTGGCCTCCGTCTCCGCCGCCGTCTCGGGCAGGTCGAGGCCGACGCCGTCGTACAGCACGAGGGTGCGCCGGTAGGAGGGCGGCAGTTCGAGCAGGGCGTTCAGCAGCGCGCGGTCGGCGGGGTCGGCCGGCGGGGGCTCGGGGGAGCGGTGGCGGGGGCGGAAGCGGTGCCAGGGGGAGAGGGCCCACTCGTACGCCACCGCCCGCACCCAGCCCGCCGGGTCCCGGTCCTGGGCCACCTCCGGCCAGCGCTGCCAGGCGAGCTGGAAGGCGTGCTCCACGGCCTCCCGGGCCAGCTCGCGGCGCCCGGTGAGCAGGTAGGTCTGCCGGGCGAGGGCGGGGGCGCAGAACGCGTACAGCGCGTCGAAGGCCTGAGCGGGCGTCAGCGCGGACGACCCCGTCCGGCCGTTCGCGTCCGTTCGGCCGGCCGAGGGTTCGGCGAGGGCGGCCAGCAGGCGGGCGTACGCCTCGCCCTCCTGGCCGCTCGGAGTGCTGTGGCCGCGCTCCCAGGCGCGGACCGTGGCACGGCCGACGCCGACGCGCGCGGCGACCTGAGCCTGTGTCAGCGACCCGGACTCCCGCAGGCGTCGGCGTTCCTTCGGTGGTGGCAACTGGCTGGCCGGGCTTTCCGTCACAGAACACTCCTTCAGCCGAAAAAGTACATAAACATATATTGAGCGACACATCGGGAGTTCTGCTGTTACGACGGGAAAGCGCGTGTCGTTGGGAGCATGGCGGGCGTGACGCTGATGACCGATCGCCGACCGTCGTTGCCGCCGCTGCTGCACGGAATGCGCGACCGATCGCCCGGACTGGGCGCCGGCCTGCTGGGCGGCGCGGTCGCCGCCGCGCTCGGGCTCGGCTCGCTCGCCGTCCTCGTGCTGGCGCTGTGGATCAGCTCGCCGTACCCCGACAGCGGACCCGACGGCGCACTCCACGTCGCCGCCGCGCTGTGGCTGCTGGGACACGGCGTCGAACTGGTCCGCACCGAGACGCTGTCCGGCGCGCCCCAGCCGGTGGGCGTGACCCCGCTGCTCCTCCTCGCGCTGCCGGTGTGGCTGGTGTACCGGGCGGCGCGGGACGCCACGGACGCCTCCCCCGAGCCCGACGGCCCGCCCCCCGTCCCGGCGCGTACGGCGTGGACGGGCGTGGTCCTCGGCTACCTCGGCGTCGGCGTCGCCGCCGCGCTGTACTGCTCCGGCGGCGCCCTGCGGCCCCAGTGGGGCTGGGTGGCGGTGTGCCTGCCGCTGGTCGCCGCGGTGCCCGCGGCAGCCGGGGTGTGGACGGCGCACGGCTGCCCGCGCGGGCCTCTGCGCGCCCTGCTGCCGCTGCTGCCCGGGCCGGTGCGACGGCTGCTGACCGGGGCGGACGCCTGGGCCCGGCTGGACGCGGCGGTACGGGCCGCCGCGGGCGGGACGGCGGTGCTCGTCGGGGGCGGGGCGCTGCTGGTCGGGGTGTCGCTGGTGCTGCACGGCGATGTGGCGCGCGCGTCGTTCCTCCAGCTCACGGCGGGCTGGACCGGCCGGTTCGCCGTGCTGCTGCTCGGCGTCGCGCTCGTCCCGAACGCGGCGGTGTGGTCGGCGTCCTACGCCCTCGGGCCCGGTTTCGTCCTCGGCACCGGACATCTGGTGCACCCCTTCGTGTCCGACCCCGCCCCGCTGCTGCCCCCGTTCCCGCTGCTCGCGGCGGTGCCGGACGCGGGGCCCGGGACCCGGCTGAGCTGGGGCGCGGGTCTGGTGCCGGTGGCGGCCGGGGTGACGGTGGCCTGGTTCCTGGCGCGCGCGGCCGCGGGCCTGCGGGGACGGACGGGGGCCGGGGAGGCCGGGCAGCGGGCGGCGCCCTGGTCCGCCGTGCGGACGGCCGGGGCGCTGGTCGTGGCGGCGCTGCTGTGCGGGGCGGCCGTGGCGCTCCTCGCCGCGCTGTCCGGCGGCCGCCTGGGCGCGGCCGCGCTGGCGGACTTCGGCCCGGTGTGGTGGCAGGGCGGTCCGGTGGCCGCGCTGTGGATCACGGTGACCGGTCTGCCGGTGACGCTGACCTCACGGGCCTGGCGGCTGTGGAGAGGCCGGGCCCGGGACGCCGAGCCGGCCGGGCCGGCGGCGAAGGACACGGGGGCCGGGCAGGCCGCACCCAGGGCCGCCGCCGAGGAGCCCGCGAGGGACGCGGCGCCGAAGCCGGCGAAGACCGGGAAGGCCGGGCAGACGACCAAGACGCCGGATGAGGGACAGCTCGAGGACGAGCTGTACGACTTCCTGCCCACCGACGGCCCCTACCCCCCGGCCTGGCAGCACGACGAGCTCGCCCGGGCCTCCCGCTGGGAAGCCCTGCGCGCGGCCGCCACGCCCCCGCGGAACCCGGAATGGCCACCCCTGCAGCCCCCGTCCCCGGCGACGGACGCGCCTCGGCCCGCCGGTGGTCCAACTCCCGGCGACCCACCCGGTCAGGTCGACGGACCCGGCGCGTCATCGGCACCGGCCGTGGAGACACCCTCCCAGCCCGCCCGGCCGCCCCTGCCGCACCCGGCGAGCCCGACGGACACACCCGGTCCGCCCGAGCCGGCGGCCGACGAGTAGCCGCGTGGCCGCTCACCGGCCCGCGACGGACGCCTCAGCCGTCGCCGACCCCCAGCACCCCGCGCAGCTCCTTCGGCAGGTGCTGGTCGCAGGACTGTTTGGCCTGCTGGGTCAGGGCGTCGCTGACGCAGGTGTAGTAGTCGCTGTAGACGAGCTGGACCGTGAAGGTCATGCCCACCAGCAGCAGGGCCAGGCCGGCCGTGACCAGGCCGCTGATCGCCGCCGTGGTCTGCGGGCGGGCGCCCGGCGCCGGAGCGGGGGCCTGGGCGGCGGCGGGGGCGTCCGGGCCGGGATCGCGGGGCTTGGCGCGCAGGGCGCTGATGCCCCAGTACAGGGCCAGCGCGCCCAGCAGCAGCGCCACGTACGGCCAGCTGAACAGGGCGAAGAAGACGGCCCACATGCCGGACAGCAGGGCGTAGCGCGCGCGGCGCTGGGCCGGGTCCGTCGGGTCCCACCGCATGCCGGGGCCGGACGGGCCGCCCGGTCCGGGGCCTTCGGGCCGGCTGCCGGGACGCTCACCGAAGCCGCCGGGGGAGCGGCCGGGCTGGCGGTCGCTCCACTGGCTGCCCCACGGGGCCCCGCCCTCGGGGCCCGCGGACCCCTCGGGACGGCGGGGCCGCCACGGCTGGTCCGGGGTGCCCTCCGGCGGTGGCGCGAACGGGTTGTCGTCCTGCCGCTCGCCACTGTGCCCGTCGCCGTCCCGGCCGTCCGACGGCGCCTCGGGCGGCGAGGCCGGACGCTCCCGGAGCAGCACGCCGGCACGCTCGCCTCGCTGGGCCCGAAGCGGCGGGAACGTGAGGAGTCGCAGGCTGCGATCGGGCATCAAAAGAGCGTCTTCCCCTAGGTGAGCGCGGATGTCCGCGTTGAGCTTCCACCCCGTGAACGCACCGCACGGCGACCGCGTTCCCGGGGTTGCTCCTTCGTGATTCCCTCCGAACGCTACCTTCCGGCCACGCCCCCGTCCCGAGGGGGCCTTCCGGAGTGCCGGTATCGTTGCTGACGGTCGGCCGCTTCGTAGACTTCCCCGTATCCCGGGGCGCGAAGCATTGGTGCGAACGCACAAACCGCCGGCCGGACATGTCGCTCACCGAGAAAGGGCCCCGCCGTGGCCGCCACCCCCGCTGGCCGAGCGGTCAAGCGACTCGTCGTGCTGGTCTCCGGATCCGGCACCAATCTCCAGGCGCTCCTGGACGAGATCGAGCGCACCGGCGCGGAGGAGTACGGCGCGCGGATCGTGGCCGTCGGGGCCGACCGCGCCGGTGTCGAGGGGCTCGCCCGCGCCGAACGGGCCGGACTGCCGACCTTCGTGTGCCGGGTGAAGGACCACGGGACCAGGGAGGAGTGGGACGCGGCCCTCGCCGGGGCCGTGGCCGCGCACCAGCCCGACCTCGTGGTCTCCGCCGGCTTCATGAAGATCGTCGGCAAGGAGTTCCTCGCGCGGTTCGGCGGGCGGTTCGTCAACACCCACCCGGCCCTGCTGCCCAGTTTTCCCGGGGCCCACGGCGTGCGCGACGCGCTCGCCTACGGCGCCAGGGTCACCGGCTGCACCGTCCACTTCGTCGACGACGGCGTCGACACCGGGCCGATCATCGCCCAGGGCGTGGTCGAGGTCCGGGACGAGGACGACGAGAACGCGCTGCACGAGCGCATCAAGGAAGTCGAGCGAAGGCTGCTCGTCGAGGTCGTGGGGCGGCTCGCCCGCAACGGCTATCGCATTGAGGGACGAAAGGTAGTTATCCAGTGACCGCCACCGCCGAGAGCACCAAGCGGCCCATTCGCCGGGCGCTCGTCAGCGTCTACGACAAGACCGGCCTGGAAGACCTCGCGCGCGGCCTGCACGAGGCCGGCGTCGAGCTGGTCTCCACCGGTTCCACGGCCGGCCGTATCGCCGCCGCCGGTGTCCCCGTCACCAAGGTCGAGGAGCTGACCGGCTTCCCCGAGTGCCTGGACGGCCGGGTCAAGACGCTGCACCCCAAGGTGCACGCGGGCATCCTCGCCGACCTGCGTCTCGACAGCCACCGCGAGCAGCTCGCCGAGCTGGGCGTGGAGCCGTTCGACCTGGTCGTCGTCAACCTCTACCCGTTCCGCGAGACCGTCGCCTCCGGCGCCTCCGAGGACGAGTGCGTGGAGCAGATCGACATCGGCGGCCCGTCGATGGTCCGCGCCGCCGCCAAGAACCACCCGTCGGTGGCCGTGGTGACCAGCCCGGAGCGGTACGCCGACGTCCTCGCCGCCGCGGCGGCCGGCGGCTTCGACCTCGCCACCCGCAAGCGGCTCGCCGCCGAGGCCTTCCAGCACACGGCCGCCTACGACGTGGCCGTCGCCTCCTGGTTCGCCTCCTTCTACGCCCCCGTCGACGAGTCGTCGTTCCCCGACTTCCTCGGCGCCACCTGGGAGCGCGCGCACACCCTGCGCTACGGCGAGAACCCGCACCAGCCGGCCGCCCTCTACGTCGAGGCCGGCGGCGCCGGCCTCGCGCAGGCCGAGCAGCTGCACGGCAAGGAGATGTCGTACAACAACTACACGGACACGGACGCCGCCCGCCGTGCCGCGTACGACCACGACGAGCCCTGCGTCGCGATCATCAAGCACGCCAACCCCTGCGGCATCGCGGTCGGCGCGGACGTCGCCGAGGCGCACCGCAAGGCGCACGCCTGCGACCCGGTCTCCGCGTACGGCGGCGTCATCGCCGTGAACCGGCCGGTCAGCAAGGAGATGGCCGAGCAGGTCGCGGAGATCTTCACCGAGGTCATCGTCGCGCCCGGCTACGAGGAGGGGGCCCTGGAGGCCCTCGCCAAGAAGAAGAACATCCGGGTCCTGAAGGCCCCGAACGGCCCGGCCGGCCCGGTCGAGGTCAAGGCGGTCGACGGCGGTGTGCTGCTGCAGGTGACCGACCGGCTGCAGGCCGAGGGCGACGACCCGGCCAACTGGACGCTCGCCAGCGGCGAGGCCCTGGGCGAGACCGAGCTGGCCGAGCTCGCCTTCGCCTGGAAGGCCTGCCGCGCGGTGAAGTCCAACGCGATCCTGCTCGCCAAGGGCGGCGCCTCGGTCGGCGTCGGCATGGGCCAGGTCAACCGCGTCGACTCCTGCAAGCTGGCCGTCGAGCGGGCCGGGGAGGAGCGCGCCCGTGGCGCCTACGCGGCCTCCGACGCCTTCTTCCCCTTCCCCGACGGCCCCGAGATCCTCATCGGCGCCGGGGTCCGGGCGATTGTCCAGCCGGGCGGCTCGATCCGTGACGAGCAGGTCGTGGAGGCGGCCAAGAAGGCGGGCGTGACCATGTACTTCACCGGTACGCGCCACTTCTTCCACTGAGCCCGCGGGGCGACGAGAAGCGGCCTCCGGCCCCCCTTCGCGGGGGCCGGAGGCCGCTTCGTCGTGCGGGTGCTCAGCTCACGGGTTGCGGATCACGATCGAGCCGCAGATCTTGTCGGCGAACGTCTGGCGCTTGGAGTCCCACGCGGGCCAGAGGTAACCGAGGTAGCAGGGCAGCCCGTCGATGATGTGGGCGAGCTGGCGCACGAACGCCATGCCGCCGCCGAGCGGCTGACCGGTGTCCTCCTTGAGCGTGCGGATGCCGAGCGCCTTCTTGCCGACGGTCTGGCCGGTCTTGCCCTCCTGGACCACCTGCCAGACGAGGACGCCGATGCCGAGCAGGAAACCGACCAGCGTCAGCAGCGGGGTGCCCGCCTTGGCGCCGATGACGGCGAGGGGGACGTAGGCGACCATGTAGATGATCGTGTCGATCAGCTTGCTGAGGAACCGCTGACCCCAGTTCGCGTACTGCGGCTGCATCCCGTACCCGCCCTGCTGCGGGTAACCCGGGTAACCCGGCTGCTGGGGGTAGCCGTAGCCCTGCTGCGGCGGCACGCCCTGCGGGGCCTGCGGGTAGCCGGGCTGCTGGGGGTAGCCGTAGCCCTGCTGCGGCGGCACGCCCTGCGGAGCCTGCGGGTAACCCGGCTGCTGCGGTTGACCGTAACCCTGCTGCGGCTCCTGCGGCTGACCATAGGGGTTGGGCGAGCCGAAACTCATGGCGGAATTCCTCCGTTTGATCTGCGGGGACGACGCGGAAGGAACGGAGGTACGTCAGGATCTGAGCGGTTTGCCCCCCAACCGGACCGCGATACTGCGCCGTTCATCGTCGTCGGGGAGGCGAGTTCTTGTCCAGCCGGATTCGCGATGCGTTGTGCAAGTGCAACATCGTCGATCATGTCCGGACATCCAGGCCCACCGCCGGGGCGTCCCAGGTGCTGGACGGCGGGGACCCGGATTGGAACCGGGGGCCGGTCATCCGCGAGGATGGGGGCATGACCGCCCAGATTCTCGATGGCAAGGCCACCGCAGCCGCGATCAAGTCCGATCTGACCGCCCGCGTGGCGGCGCTGAAGGAGAGGGGCGTCACGCCCGGCCTCGGCACGATCCTGGTCGGGGAGGACCCCGGCAGCCAGAAGTACGTCGCCGGCAAGCACCGTGACTGCGCCCAGGTCGGCATCGCCTCCATCCAGCGCGAGCTGCCCGCCACCGCCACCCAGGAGGAGATCGAGGCGGTCGTCCGGGAGCTGAACGACGACCCGGCCTGCACCGGCTACATCGTGCAGCTCCCGCTGCCCAAGGGCATCGACGAGAACCGCATCCTGGAGCTGATGGACCCGGCCAAGGACGCCGACGGCCTGCACCCGATGAACCTCGGCCGGCTCGTGCTGAACGAGCCGGCGCCGCTGCCCTGCACCCCCAACGGCATCATCAGCCTGCTGCGGGCCCACGGCGTCGAGATCAAGGGCGCCGAGGTCGTGGTCGTCGGCCGCGGTGTGACCATCGGCCGCCCGATGCCGCTGCTGCTCACCCGCCGCAGCGAGAACGCCACCGTGACCCAGTGCCACACCGGCACCCGTGATCTGTCCGCCCACCTCAAGCGGGCCGACATCATCATCGCGGCGGCCGGCTTCCCGCACCTGATCCGCGCCGAGGACGTCAAGCCGGGCGTGGCCGTGCTGGACGTCGGTGTCTCCCGCAACGCCGAGGGCAAGATCGTCGGCGACGTCCACCCGGACGTGATGGAGGTGGCCGGCTGGATCTCCCCGAACCCGGGCGGTGTGGGCCCCATGACCCGGGCGCAGCTGCTGGTCAACGTGGTCGAGGCGGCGGAGCGCAGTGCCGGCTGAGGACGACCGTACGGCGACCGGACCGACGGCCCGCGACGCGATCAGCGCCCCCGACGCGCAGGGGCGCCCGCGACGTGTCACGCGCCGCTTCCCGCTGTTCACCAGGGACACCGCCCGCCCGGAGGGCGGCGGCCGGGCCGCCCCGGGTGACGCTCCGGCGCCCGCCCGGCAGTGGCCGATGCTCGTCGTGCTGTCCGCCGTCGCGCTCGGCCTGCTGCTGACCGCGCTCGACGTGTTCCGCTACGGCACCCTGCTGATCGGCGCCGCGCTGCTGGCCGGCGCGGCCCTGCGCTGGGCGCTGCCGGGCGTCGGCATGCTCGCCGTCCGTTCGCGGTTCACGGACATCGTCACCTACGGCGTCCTGGGTCTCGCCATCGTGCTGCTGGCGATGACGGTCCAGCCCAACCCCTGGCTGAGCATTCCGTTCCTGAAAGACGTACTGCACTTCACGCTGGCCAAGTAGCGCCACCGGCACGGCTCCTGACGGGCCGTTCGGTGGCCGTGCCGTGAACGGCGGCCCGTCCCCTCCCCCGAGCAAGGACGGACCGCCGTCAGGACGTAAGCCTTCCCTGCCGTGAACGGCCAGTTCAACGGCTGTCCGCGCGCTGTGGCACGGAAGTGACCGTTCCGCTACGGTGTCCGCGCACTGCCACATGTGTGCGGGCCATGTCGCTGTCCCGGTGAATCGGCGCTACGTTACGAAAGCTCCGTGGAGGCGGGTGCGCGACCGGTGGAACCGGTGCTCCCGTGCGCCCCCGCTCCGGGAACTGGGATCCTTGGTCGGCACATCCCTGTGGGTAGGCCAGAACGATGTCGCGCCGGGAACGGACCGGACCGGCGCGAGGGTCACGCGCGGGGAACGGCGCGGGGAACCAACAGCACCAACCGGGGGGAAGAGGGGGAAGCACGATGCCTCGATGGAAAGCCTTGCCGGACGAGCTGGATCCGCAGATCAAGGAGTTCACGAGCCAGTTGCGGGCGCTCGTGGACCGCAGCGGCCTGAGCATCGCGGCGCTGGCGGACCGGACCGGCTACAGCAAGACGTCCTGGGAGCGTTACCTGGGCGGCCGGCTCCTCGCGCCCAAGGGCGCGATCGTGGCGCTCGCCGAGGTCACCGGTACCCACCCGGTCCACCTCACCACGATGTGGGAGCTGGCCGAGCGGGCCTGGAGCCGTGCGGAGATGCGGCACGACCGGACCATGGAGCAGATTCGTATCTCCCAGGCGCGCGCCGCGCTCGGGGAGTTCGGGGCGGCCGAGGCCGAGGCCCAGGGGACGGGCGGTACGCGGACGGCCCACCGGGGCACCGGCACCACCGCGGCCCCGGGTGCCGGCCTCGCCGGCGCCCCGCCCCGGGTGCCGGCCCAGCCGACGGCGTCCGACGCCGACGACCGCGAGCGGGCGGGCCACGGCCCGGCCCCCGAGGTCAACTCCTGGGGTCTCGCGGGCTACGAGGGCCCGTCGCGGGCGAGCGGCCGCACGGGCACGCGTTCCGTGCCCGTGCCGGACGGCGCGGGCCACCCGCCGGTTCCGCCGCCTCCGTACGGCGGGCCGCAGCAGCCGGCGGGCGCCGCGGGCAGCCGTTCCGCCAAGGGGCCGGGCGGCAAGCGGCGGCTGACGATGTTCCTCGCGGGTGCCGGCGCCGTCCTCGTCGTCGTCGCGGCCGTCTTCCTGCTCACGAACCGGGGCGGCGGCAAGAACGAGGGCGCCACGAAGTCGCCCTCCCCGTCCGCCAGTACCCGCCCCAGCCTGCCCGCCGGGGTCAAGTGCGCCGGCTCGGCCTGCACCGGCAAGGACGCGGAGACGATGGGCTGCAGCGGCAGCCTGGTGAGCACCGCGAAGACCGCCACCGTCGGCGCGGCCACCCTCGAAGTGCGCTACAGCCGAACCTGCGGCGCGGCCTGGGGACGGATAACCGGCGGCGTCCAGGGCGACCAGGTCCAGGTCTCGGCCGGCAAGGCGCGCCAGCGGGGCGACATCACCACCGCCGGGGACACCATCGCCTACACGCCGATGGTCGCCGTGAAGGACGCGGCCGAGGCCGAGGCGTGCGCGACCCTCGCCTCCGGGCAGACGGGCTGCACGAAGTAGCGGACCGCGCGAAGCGGCGGGCCGACGGGGCGCGCTGGGCAGTGGACCGACGGGTCGCGCGAAGCGGCGGGCCGGCGGCGGGGCGAAAGAGGCGGCCGCGGGCGGGACGGCAAGTGGAAGGGCCCGTTCGGGTGGATTTCCGGTACGGGGCGCATGGGCCCCGGGAACCTGGGCACGCGAACCGTACCCCCACGGGAGTCCGGCAGTCCGGTACCCCCACCGGCGGCCGTCTCCGTCCCCCTCTCCCGGACGGGCGGCCGCCTCACCCGTACTCCCGTCGACCCGCCCCCACGACCCGGCAGCACGACTTGTGGGCTGGGCCACAGGGCCCCGGACGTCTCGCATGGCGGATGCGCGATAGCCTGACCGCTGGATTCTCTTGATGCCAAGAGATCGATCATCCGGGGCCGTGCCGCCCCACCGCCAGCTGTCATACGGAGAACGCCATGACCCGCACTCCCGTGAACGTCACCGTCACCGGCGCGGCCGGCCAGATCGGTTACGCCCTGCTCTTCCGCATCGCCTCCGGCCAGCTGCTCGGCGCGGACGTGCCGGTCAAGCTGCGCCTCCTGGAGATCACGCCCGCGCTGAAGGCCGCCGAGGGCACGGCCATGGAGCTGGACGACTGCGCCTTCCCGCTCCTTCAGGGCATCGAGATCAGCGACGACCCGAACGTCGCCTTCGACGGCGCCAACGTGGCCCTGCTCGTCGGCGCCCGCCCCCGCACCAAGGGCATGGAGCGCGGCGACCTGCTCGAGGCCAACGGCGGCATCTTCAAGCCGCAGGGCAAGGCCATCAACGACCACGCCGCGGACGACATCAAGGTCCTGGTCGTCGGCAACCCGGCCAACACCAACGCGCTGATCGCCCAGGCCGCCGCGCCGGACGTACCGGCCGAGCGCTTCACCGCGATGACCCGCCTCGACCACAACCGCGCGCTGACCCAGCTCGCGAAGAAGACGGGCTCGACGGTCGCCGACATCAAGCGCCTGACCATCTGGGGCAACCACTCCGCCACCCAGTACCCGGACATCTTCCACGCCACGGTCGCCGGCAAGAACGCCGCCGAGGTCGTGAACGACGAGAAGTGGCTGGCCGAGGACTTCATCCCGACCGTCGCCAAGCGCGGTGCCGCGATCATCGAGGCCCGTGGCGCCTCGTCCGCCGCCTCCGCCGCCAACGCCGCCATCGACCACGTGTACACGTGGGTCAACGGCACCGCCGAGGGCAACTGGACCTCCATGGGCATCCCGTCGGACGGCTCCTACGGCGTCCCGGAGGGCCTGATCTCCTCCTTCCCGGTCACCACCAAGGACGGCAAGTACGAGATCGTCCAGGGCCTGGACATCAACGAGTTCTCCCGCGCTCGCATCGACGCCTCCGTCAAGGAGCTCGAGGAGGAGCGCGAGGCGGTCCGCGGCCTCGGCCTCATCTGAGACACCCGCGGCGGTGACGCCGTGCGCATGAGCGGGCCCCGCTCCGGAGCAACCGGAGCGGGGCCCGCTCGCATGCGGGCGCGGGCCCGCCCCGTGTCACACCGTTGCCCTATGCTGATGGTTCGTCAACTCACCTCTTCAACGAGTGACTCACCACGCCTCGGGGGAATCGCGTGAACACCGCATTCGTGCCGCAGCAACCGCAGCCGACGCCCGCGGCGGCACCATCCGCAGCGCCGCCCACCCCACCGCACGCCAGCGAGGCCACCCGGCTGCTGTGCGCGGGCACGTACCTGGATCCCGGTTACCGGGACCGGGTGATAGACGAACTGCACCTCAACGAGCAGCGGTTCGTGGCGCCCTCGCTCGGTCTCGACGCCGCCCGCGTCCTCGCGCACGCACTGCGCGCCCGCCGGCGGGAGCTCCAGTGGGCCGGGGCGGTCATCGGCCTGTGGCTGGTGGGAGCGGCGCTGACCCGGGGTCTGCTGGCCCTCTACCTGCTGCCCAGCCTGTACCTCGCGATCGGCGTCCGGATCAGGGGCCGCTCGCCGGTGGCCCCTCTGTACCGCGTGGTGCCCGCCTTCCTGTTCCGCTGGTGGGGCCGCATCCTGCTCGCGCTGATGCTGGGGTTCACCCTGGTCGCCGCGTTCGGCGGCGGGGACGACGGCGGCACCTCGTACGACTCCTACGGCAGCTCGTACGACTCGTACGACTCGTACGGAAGCTCCGACTCGCCGAGCCTGAGCGACGTCTTCCTGCCGGGCTCCGGTGATTCCGGGGCCCATTTCAAGGCCTGGCAGGCCTGGGCCGCCCTGGTCGTCCTCGTGCTCGTCGCCGTGTGCCTGGCGGCCCAGCGCGGCCAGTTCGCCCGCGTCATGACCGCCGAGCTGTCCCCGCAGAGCTTCCCCGACGCCGCCAACGACCCCGCCGAGCAGGGCGAGAACCGTCGGTTCCAGTGGCTCAAGCACCGCATCCGCACGGAGCAGCACGCGCCGCTGATCATGTACCACGAGGCGCGTCCGTTCTGCGGGGCCGGTGTGGCACAGGAGGACTGGGTGCTGGCCGTCGAGCTGAAGCCCGACGCGCTGAAGAAGCAGCAGCCGATCAGCAACCGGCTGGTGCTGGAGAAGATCCGGCCGCTGGTGGAGCGGCTCCGGCTGCCCGCGGAGTACGCGGGGCCCGGGGTGCGCGACCGGCTGCGCTGGCTGGAGATCGACGAGTGCGTGTTCCTGCCCGCGGAGGGCCTGCTGCGCCGCGACGACGCGCCGTATCTGCCGCAGGCCTTCGAGGAGCACCGGGCGCACGCGGTCGAGGAGGGTGCCGAGAAGCGCCGGCACTTCCTGCGCGTCCGCGTCGGCGGCTGGGAGGAGGAACTGGTCGTCACGGTCTTCGTGCGCGTCCACACCCAGGGCCGGATGCTCATGCTGGAGATCGCCCCGCACGTGCTGCCGCCGGTGCGCCCGGTCTTCAAGGAGGCCGACCGTACGGCCCACCGGTACCAGCACAACAACGCGCTGGGCAAGGCGGTCTGGGCCGTCACCCGGGTGCCGGGCTCCGCGGCCGGATCCCTGATCGTCCTCGGCAGGGCCGTGGCGTACGGCTGGCGGCAGCTGACGGGCGGGTACGCGAACGCGTTGCCGGACGGGCCCGCGCTCTCCGTCCGTGAACTGGGCTCGGCCGAGACCGGTTCGCAGTTCCAGGGGATGGACGCCTCCCGCTACCTGAAGAGCATCCAGGACCGGGTGGCGAACGGGGTGCGCGCCGCGCTCACCGAAGCCGGCTACCAGACCGGCGAGTTCGTCCAGCAGATCAACAACATCAGCAACGGGGGCGTGCACATCGGCAGGGTCGAGGGCAGCACCTTCGCCGTCGGCGACAACGCCTCCGCCTCCTCGACGCACGGCGGCGGCGAGCCGCAGAAGGGAGCCGACGCAGATGGCAACGGATGAGCCGAGGGTCAGCATCGGCGATGTCTCGCACAGCACCTTCGCCATCGGCGAGCGCGCGCACGCCGAGAGCCACCACGGCACGGCCGCGCCGCGCGACGCGGCGGCAGAGGAGCTGCTGCTGGCCGTGCGCGAGCTGCGCGCCGATCTGGCACGGGTACGGGCCGACGACCGGACGGCGGAACTCGACGCCGCCCTCGCGGACACGGAGGACGAGATCACCCGCACCGGCCAGGCCGCCCCGTCCCGCCGCGAGCGCCTGCGCCGGCTGCTCGACGACTCCCAGGCGCTGGTCGGCCTGCTCGCCTCGGCGGGCACGCTGGCCGGCCTGGTGGGGCTGTGAGGCGGAGGCCATGAGCGGGGGAGCGCGGTACTGGAACGAGGAGACCCAACGCTGGGAGGACAGCGAGACGGGGCAGGCCGGCGCGCCGGTGACATCGCCACCGCCGGCCATGCCGGACCGGGCGCCCGTGTGGCCCCCGGCCGGGCCACCGACGGCCGCCGAGGGCGCGTCCGTCCCGCCGGATTCCGTCCACCCGGAATCCGTTCCCCCGGTGCCCGAGCCGACGCCGTCGGTGCCGTCCGTGCCTGCGGCGCCCACGGTGCCCCGGCAGGCACCGCCCGCGCAGCCGTGGCCTGACTCGTCCGCCGTCGGGCAAGGCCCCTGGCCGGGCGCCTCCGTCGGCACGCCGGGCGGACCGAGCGGCACTGAAGCGGGTGGGGCGGGCTGGTCCTCGCCCGAGTGGCCCGTGCCGCCCGGGCCGGCGCCGGCGCGCACCGGCGGGCCCAGCCGGAGAACGGTCTGGACCGTCGTTGTGGGCGCCGCCGTGTTCGGTGTCGCCGTGAGCCTCGTCCTGACCTTCCTGGTCGGGTCCGATGACCACGACCGGTCCGCACCGGCGGCCGGCTCGCCGAGCGCCTCCGCGGTCACGGACTCCCCGGTGCCGTCCGACGGCCCGTCCGGCTCCGCCTCCGCCACGGAGGACGTCACCACGCCCTCCCCCTCGGCGAGCCCGCTGCCCGCGGACTGGGAGTCGTACGACGACGGCGAGGGCTTCCGGATCGCGCGTCCCAAGGGCTGGTCGCGGTCGACGCTCCCCTCCTCCTACGGCATCAGGATCGTCAACTACCGCAGCCCGGACCAGAAGCACCGGCTGCAGATCTACCAGGTGGCGGAGGGGTCCCCGGACGAGTCGTTCGAGACGTACCTGTCCGACACGACCGCCAAGCCGCCGGGATTCCAGAAGCTCTCCCTGCTCAACCTCGACGAGGGCGACTTCGTCGGCTCACGCATGGAATACCTGGCCGACAGCATCAAGGGCGAACCGGACGTCGGCGTCTGGCACGTCTACGACGAGCGCTTCATCGCCGTGGACGGGCGGATCTACGCCATCGCCGCCTACGGCTCCGACAAGAACGGCGGCGACGACGAGCTGAAGCTGCTCGACACCGCGCTGAGCCGCTTCTGCCCGCCCGACACGGGCTGTGACCCGCCGATGGACTGAGCGCCGCGCCGTAGATAACCCGTTTCTGTCTGTTTTCGCACGAATTTTCAGTGACGCCGCGCACTGTGGGCCACTGATTCGGCATGCAGGCCCGCAGTCGTGGGCAGGCGGCGACGGTCCCTGAGCACGCCCCCTGCGTGACACACGGGCACCGAACAGGAACGGAAGGCAATACCGATCATGGCGGACAGAACGGAACGACAGGACCAGGCGACGATCCACGCGGGAGGGGAATGGCTGGCAGCGGCCTCCGGCGCGACGCGCGAGATCCTCGACCCCGCGGACGCCCGGCGGTTCGCCCTGGTCGCGGAGGGTGACGAGAAGGACGCGGAACGGGCGGTGGCCGCCGCCAGGCAGGCGTTCGACCGCGGACCCTGGCCCGGCACGCCGGTCGCCGAGCGCGCAGCGCTGCTGCGCCGCGTCGCCGGCCTCCTCGTGCGCGACCGCGAGGAACTCGGCCTGCTGGAGAGCCGGGACGCGGGCAAGACCGTCGAGGAGGGCCGCGTCGACATCGACTGCGTCGCCGACGCCTTCCGCTACTTCGCCGACCTGGTCGCGGGCGAGGCTCCCGGCCGGGTGGTCGACGCGGGCTCACCCGACATCCACAGCGTCGTCGTCCACGAACCGGTCGGCGTCTGCGCCCTGATCACCCCCTGGAACTACCCGCTGCTCCAGGCGAGCTGGAAGATCGCCCCCGCGCTCGCGGCCGGCAACACCTTCGTGATCAAGCCCAGCGAGATCACCCCTATGACGACCATCGCGCTGATCGACCTGCTCCGTGAGGCCGGTCTGCCCCCCGGTGTCGCCAACCTGGTCACCGGCCCCGGCCACACCGTGGGCGCCCGGCTCGCCGAGCACCCCGACGTCGACCTGGTCTCCTTCACCGGCGGCCTGGTCAGCGGCACCAAGGTCGCCCAGGCCGCCGCCCCCACCGTCAAGAAGGTCGCCCTCGAACTCGGCGGCAAGAACCCCAACGTGGTCTTCGCCGACGCCTGCGCCACCGAGGAGGGCTTCGACACCGCAGTCGACCAGGCCCTCAACGCCGCCTTCATCCACAGCGGCCAGGTGTGCTCGGCGGGCGGCCGGCTGATCGTCGAGGAGTCGGTCCGGGACCGCTTCGTCACCGAACTCGCCCGCCGCGCCCAGCGGATCAGGCTCGGCCGGGGCACCGAGGACGGTGTCGAGTGCGGCCCGCTCGTCTCCGCCCAGCAGCGCGCCAAGGTCGAGTCGTACGTCGCCTCCGCGCTCGAGGAGGGCGCGGTGCTGCGCTGCGGCGGCAAGCGTCCCGAGCCGTCCGAAACCCGTCCGGAGAGCGGCTACTTCTACGAGCCGACCGTCCTCGACGCCTGTCACCGCGAGATGCGGGTCGTACGCGAGGAGGTCTTCGGCCCGGTCCTCACCGTCGAGACCTTCCGCACCGAGGAGGAGGCGGTGTTCCTCGCCAACGACACCGAGTACGGCCTCGCGGGCGCCGTCTGGACCGCCGACGCGGGCCGCGCCCGGCGCGTCGCGGGACGGCTGCGCCACGGCACCGTCTGGATCAACGACTTCCACCCCTACCTGCCGCAGGCGGAGTGGGGCGGCTTCGGCAAGAGCGGCACCGGGCGTGAACTCGGCCCCGCCGGCCTCGCCGAGTACCGCGAGACCAAGCACGTCTACCAGAACCTGGCGCCGAAGCCGGTGCGCTGGTTCGCCGGCTGAGCCCCCACCAGCCCCGCCGGCGAACCGCTTCTCGCACCCTGAACTTCCTCCCACCCTCCAGGAGTAACCACCCGATGCCCGATCACACCCACGAATTCGACTACGTCGTCATCGGCGGCGGAACGGCCGGTTCCGTCATCGCCTCGCGGCTGACGGAGAACCCGGACGTGACCGTCGCCGTCATCGAGGGCGGTCCCAGCGACGTCGGCCGCGACGACGTGCTGACGCTGCGCCGCTGGATGGGCCTGCTCGGCGGTGAACTCGACTACGACTACCCGACCACCGAACAGCCCCGCGGCAACTCGCACATCCGGCACAGCCGGGCCCGGGTGCTGGGCGGCTGCTCCTCCCACAACACCCTCATCTCCTTCAAGCCGCTCCCGTCCGACTGGGACGAGTGGGAGGAGGCCGGCGCCAAGGGCTGGGGCGCCGTGCCCATGGAGGCCTACTTCGCCCGCCTGAAGAACAACATCGTCTCCGTCGACGAGAAGGACCGCAACGCCATCGCACGCGACTTCGTCGACGCCGCGCAGACCGCGCTCGACGTCCCGCGCGTCGAGGGCTTCAACAAGCAGCCGTTCACCGAGGGCGTCGGCTTCTTCGACCTCGCCTACCACCCCGAGAACAACAAGCGCTCCTCCGCGTCGGTGGCCTATCTGCACCCCGTCATGGACCAACGCCCCAACCTCCACGTCCTGCTGGAGACCTGGGCGTACAAGCTGGAGCTGGACGGCACCCGCGCCGAGGGCGTGCACGTGCGCACCAAGGACGGCGAGGAACTGCTGATACGGGCCCGCAACGAGGTCGTGCTGTGCGCGGGCGCCGTCGACTCGCCCCGCCTGCTCATGCACTCCGGCATCGGCCCGCGCGAGGACCTGGAGGCGCTCGGCATCCCCGTCGCGCACGACCTGCCCGGCGTCGGCGAGAACCTGCTGGACCACCCCGAGTCGGTGATCGTCTGGGAGACGAACGGGCCGATCCCGGAGAACTCCGCGATGGACTCCGACGCGGGCCTCTTCGTGCGCCGCGACCCCGAACACCCGGGCCCGGACCTGATGTTCCACTTCTACCAGATCCCGTTCACCGACAACCCGGAGCGACTGGGCTACCAGCGGCCGGAGTTCGGCGTCTCGATGACCCCGAACATCCCCAAGCCGAAGAGCCGCGGCCGCCTCTACCTCACCAGCGCCGACCCGTCCGTGAAGCCCGCACTGGACTTCCGCTACTTCACCGACGAGGACGACTACGACGCGCGGACGCTCGTCGACGGCATCCGCATCGCCCGCGAGATCGCCAAGGCCGAGCCGCTGGCCGGCTGGCTCAAGCGCGAGGTCTGCCCCGGCCCGGAGGTCCAGGACGACGCCGAACTGAGCGAGTACGCCCGCAAGGTCGCGCACACCGTCTACCACCCGGCCGGCACCTGCCGGATGGGCGCCGCCGACGACCCGCTCGCCGTCGTCGACCCCGAGCTGCGCGTGCGCGGCCTCGACGGCATCCGTATCGCCGACGCCTCCGTCTTCCCGACCATGACGGCGGTCAACCCCATGATCGGGGTGCTCATGGTCGGGGAGAAAGCCGTCGATCTGATCGGAGGTGACGCGCGATGACGCTCACCGTTCCCACCCGTAAGCCGCCCACCACCGACGCCCCCGTCTTCTCGGTCGACGGACTGTGGAAGGTGTTCGGCCCCAAGGCCGGCCGCGTCCCGGGCGACCCGGAGCTGAGCACCCTGGGCCCCGCCGAGCTGCGCTCCCGCACCGGCTGCACGGCCGCCGTCCGGGACGTCTCCTTCGACGTGCGCAAGGGCGAGGTCTTCGTGGTGATGGGCCTGTCCGGGTCCGGCAAATCCACCCTCGTGCGCTGTCTGACCCGGCTCATCGAGCCCACCGCCGGAACCATCGCCATCGACGGCGAGGACGTGCGCGCCATGGACCGCACCCGCCTGCGCGAACTGCGCCGCCACCGGGCCGCGATGGTCTTCCAGCACTTCGGTCTGCTCCCGCACCGCACGGTCCTCGACAACGTCGCCTACGGCCTGGAGATCCAGGGCGTCGGCCGGTCCGAGCGGCGCGAGCGGGCCGCCGAAGTGGTCGCCAAGGTCGGCCTCGAAGGCATGGAGAAGCGCCGCCCCGCCCAGCTCTCCGGCGGCCAGCGCCAGCGCGTCGGACTCGCCCGCGCACTCGCCGTCGACCCCGAGGTCCTCCTCTTCGACGAGCCGTTCAGCGCCCTCGACCCGCTGATCCGGCGCGACATGCAGGAAGAGGTGGCCCGCCTGCACAGCGAGGAGGGCCGCACCATGGTCTTCATCACCCACGACCTCTCCGAGGCGCTGAAGCTCGGCGACCGCATCGCCCTGATGCGCGACGGCCGCGTCGTCCAGCTCGGCACACCCGAGGAGATCGTCTCCGCCCCGGCCGACGACTACGTCCGCGAGTTCGTCCGGGACGTGCCGCGCGAGCAGGTGGTGACCTGCCGCAGCGCCATGCGCCCCGCGTCCCTGGAGGAGGCCGGCAACGGCCCCGCCGTCCGCCCGGAGGCCACCGTCGCCGAGGCCATCGAGGCAGTGGCCCGCGCCGGCGCCCCGGCCCGCGTGATGAACGAGGGCAAGTGCGTCGGAGTGGTCGGCCACGAGCAGCTGCTGAACGTGGTCGCCGGCACCGGCCCCTCGCCGGCCGCCGGCGACGGCGCGGACGCCGCCGTACCCGCCCAGGGCCGCGAGGCGACCCCGCCCGCCCTCAGCACCGGCACGGAGGGCGTCTGATGGCAACGGTCACCGCGACAGCCCCCCGCACGCACCTCCCCGGCGTCCTGAGACACCGCGCCGCGGCCAAGCTCCTCCTGCTGGCCGTGGCCGCCGCGGTCATCGTGCCCCTGGTCCACACCCGCTGGGGCAGCGCGTCCTGGCCCGGCGCCCTCACCGTCGACCTCTCCAAGCCCCTGGCCGGCGCCAGCGACTGGGTGATCGACAACCGCGACAGCCACCCGCTGTTCCTCTACTTCTTCGGCTACATCAGCAACGCGGTCGTCCTGTCCGTACGCGGCGTCTACCTCACCCTGCTCGCCGCGGGCTGGGCGGGCGTCACCGCCTTCGGAGCCCTGGTCGCCTGGCGCGTCGCCGGGATCCGGCTGGCCGCCGGCACGGCCGCCGCCCTGCTGGCCTGCGGAGTGCTCGGCATGTGGGTGCCGACCATGCAGACCCTGGCCCTCATGGTGGTCGCGGTCCTCGCCTCCGTGGCCGTGGGCGCCCTGCTCGGTCTGGCCGCCGGCCTCTCCGACCGCCTGAACCGCGCGCTGCGCCCGGTGCTGGACACCATGCAGGTGCTCCCGGCGTTCGCCTACCTCCTCCCCGTCGTCCTGGTCTTCGGCATCGGCGTGCCCGCGGCCGTGCTCGCCACCGTCGTCTACGCCGCCCCGCCGATGGCCCGGCTCACCGCGCTCGGTCTGCGCGGTGCCGACCCCGAGGTCCTGGAGGCCGTGGAGTCGCTCGGCGCCACCGCCCGCCAGCGGCTGCTGACGGCCCGTATCCCGCTGGCCCGCAAGGAACTCCTGCTCGGCCTCAACCAGACGATCATGATGGCCCTGTCCATGGCCGTCATCGCCTCCGTCATCGGCGCCGGCGGCCTCGGCGACCGCGTCTACCAGGCCCTCGCCTCCGTCGACGTGGGCGCGGCCCTCGCCGCGGGCATCCCGATCGTGCTGCTCGCCGTCGTCCTGGACCGCGTCACCGCGGCGGCCGGCGACGGCACGCCGGCGGCCGGCCGCCCCCGCACCATCGGCTGGCCCTACGCCCTCGCCGTCACCGTGGCCGTCGCCCTGGCCACCCGCCTCCTCGGCGCCCTCGACTGGCCCGGCGGCTGGACCCTGCCGATCGCCGAGCCGGTCAACCGCGCCGTCGACTGGATGACGGCCCACCTGTACTCCGGTGTCCCGGTGGTCGGCGGCACCGCCGACTGGGCGGGCCACTTCACCACCTGGGTGCTCGACCCGGTCCGTGACGGACTGCAGTGGCTGCCCTGGTGGGCGGTGCTGCTGGTCGTCGCCGCGCTGGCCTGGCTGATCGGCACCTGGCGCACCGCCCTGACCGCCGTCCTCGCCATGGCCGCGATCGGTGTGCTCGGGGTGTGGAAGCCCTCCCTCGACACCCTCTCCCAGGTGCTCGCCGCCGTCGCCGTCACCCTCGTCCTGGGCTTCGCCACCGGCATCGCCGCGGCCCGCAGCGACCGCGTCGAACGCGCTCTGCGTCCCGTGCTCGACGTCTTCCAGACGATGCCGCAGTTCGTGTACCTCATCCCGGTAGTCGCCCTGTTCGGCGTCGGCCGCGCCCCGGCCGTCGCCGCGGCCGTCGTGTACGCGCTGCCGGCCGTCGTCCGGATCACCGCCCAGGGCCTGCGCCAGGTCGATCCGGCCGCCCTGGAGTCCGCGCGCTCGCTCGGCGCGACCGGCCGCCAGCAGCTCTGGCAGGTGCAGCTCCCGCTGGCCCGCCGTTCGCTGCTGCTCGCCGTCAACCAGGGCGTGGTCCTGGTCCTCGCCGTCGTCATCATCGGCGGCCTGGTCGGCGGTGGCGCCCTCGGCTACGACGTCGCCTTCGGCCTCGCCCAGGGCGACCTGGCGACCGGCCTGGTGGCCGGCGCGGCCATCGTCTGCCTCGGCCTGATGCTCGACCGGGTGACCCAGCCCACCGAACGACGCGCGAAGAAGGGAGCGTGACATGCGATTCCGTACGACTCTCACGGTGGCCGCGGGTGTGTCCGCCCTCGCGCTGCTCACCGGCTGCGGCGCCGCCGACATGACCAAGCAGGCCAGCCCCTTCGCCAACGCGCGGGGCTCGAAGACCGTCACCCTGTCCGTGCAGTCCTGGGTGGGCGCCCAGTCCAACGTGGCCGTCGCCCAGTACCTGCTGGAGCACAAGCTGGGCTACCGCGTCGACACCGTCCAGGTCGACGAGGTCCCCGCCTGGGACGCGCTCAGCCAGGGCCGGGTCGACGCCATCCTGGAGGACTGGGGCCACCCGGACCAGGAGAAGCGGTACGTCGAGGACAAGAGGACGATCGCGCCCGGCGGCGGCCTCGGGGTGACCGGGCACATCGGCTGGTACGTCCCCACGTACCTGGTCAAGCAGCACCCGGACATCACCGACTGGCACAACCTGAACAAGTACACCTCCCTCTTCCGCACCGCGGAGAGCGGCGGCAAGGGCCAGCTCATGGACGGCTCCCCGTCCTACGTCACCAACGACAAGGCGCTGGTGAAGAATCTGAAGCTCGACTACCAGGTCGTCTTCGCCGGTTCCGAGGCGGCGCAGATCACCCAGATGAAGCAGTTCGCCAAGGAGAAGAAGCCCTTCCTGACGTACTGGTACGCGCCGCAGTGGCTGTTCAAGAAGGTCCCCATGACGGAGGTGAAGCTGCCGCCGTACAAGGAGGGCTGCGACGCGGACACGGCCAAGATCACCTGCGCCTATCCGCACACCCCGCTGCAGAAGTACCTCAACTCCGGCTTCGCGAAGTCCGGTGGCGAGGCGGCGGCCTTCCTGAAGAAGTTCAAGTGGACGACCGAGGACCAGAACGAGGTCTCCCTGATGATCGCCGACCAGAAGCTGAGCCCGCAGGACGCGGCGAAGAAGTGGGTGGACAGCCACCCGTCCGTCTGGAAGAAGTGGTTGTCCTGAGCCGGCTCAGCGCAGTCCGGCGACGATCTCGCCCAGCGCGGCCGCGGCCCGTCGCTGGAGTCCCGGACCGAACGTGACGCGAGTGGCCCCGAGTTCGCCGAGCACGGCGGGCGAGGGGCCCTCGCCGTCCAGCCGGGCCACCATGTTGAGCGGGCCCTGGATGCCCGACCGCAGCAGGGGCAGCACATCCGGCGGCGCGAGGATCGGGTACACGCAGTCCGCGCCCGCCGCCACGTACAGCGCGGCACGTGCGATGGCCTGTTCCGGGTCGCCGTCGCCGTGGACGAAGGTGTCGACGCGGGCGTTGACGAACAGCCGGTCGGCGGCGGCCGAGCGGACCTCGGCGAGGTACTCGGCGTGCTCCTGCGGGTCCTTGAGGACACCCCCCGCTCCCGAGTCCTCGAGGTTGCAGCCCACCACACCCGCTTCCAGCAGCCGCTCCACCAGCTCCTCCGGCGCGAGCCCGTAGCCGCCCTCGACGTCCGCCGACACCGGCACGTCCACTGCCCGGGCGATCCGGGCCACCGCCGCGAACATCTCGTCGGCGGGGGTCTCGCCGTCCTCGTGGCCGAGGGAGGCGGCGACCCCGGCGCTGGGAGTGGCCAGCGCCGGGAACCCGGCATCCACGCACGCCCGGGCGCTCGCCGCGTCCCACGGGCCGGGCAGCACCAGAGGATCGCCCTGGGGGCGCCGTCGGTGCAGCGCGCGGAACAGGTCCGCCCCGCTCACGGCCGGCGACTCCCCGGCGGGGCGGTTCACCCGTGGTGCCCCGGCTGGTAGTGGCCGGGTGTCATCCGGGTCGTCACACCGAAGCGGTTCCACGCGTTGATCACCGTGATCGCGGCGATCAGCTGCGCCAGCTCGGCCTCCTCGAACCGCTTGGCGGCCCGGTCGTACACCTCGTCCGGTACGAAGCCCTCGGTCAGCACGGTGACCGCCTCGGTCAGCTCGATCGCCGCCAGCTCCTTCTCCGTGTAGAAGTGCCGGGACTCCTCCCAGGCGCTGAGCTGCACGATCCGCTCCACGCTCTCGCCCGCGGCGAGCGCGTCCTTGGTGTGCATGTCGAGGCAGAAGGCGCAGTGGTTGAGCTGGGAGGCGCGGATCTTCACCAGCTCGTACAGCTTGGGGTCAAGGCCCTGCCTGGCGGCGGTGTCCAGGCGGACCATCGCCTTGTAGACCTCGGGCGCGTGCCGGGCCCACTCCAGGCGCGGGGCGTGTTCGGTGGCGTACTCGACAGTTTCCTGTGCGTTGCTCATGGTTCGACCCTAGGAGCCGGGCAGCCCAGGAGTATGGTCCATTTCCATGGCGAATCCCTGGGCCAATCTGGGCGTGGACCTCCATCTGGAACCGGCCGGGACCGGTGGCCTGCGCCGCGGCCTGACCGACGCGCTGCGGGACGCGGTCCGCACCGGCCGCCTCGCCCCCGGCACCCGGCTGCCGTCCTCCCGCTCCCTCGCCGGTGACCTCGGCATCGCCCGCAACACCGTCGCCGAGGCCTACGCCGACCTGGTCGCCGAGGGCTGGCTCACCGCCCGCCAGGGCTCCGGCACCCGGGTGGCGGAGCGTGCGGTGATCCCGCCCGCGGTGGACGCGCCCCGCCGCCGGCCGCCGGGCCGCCCGGCGTACAGCCTCGTCCCCGGGACCCCCGACCTCGCCGCCTTCCCGCGCACCGAGTGGCTCAAGGCCGCCCGCCGCGCCCTGGCCACCGCCCCCTTCGACGCCCTCGGCTACGGCGACCCGCGCGGCCGTCCCGAACTGCGCACCGCCCTCGCCGGCTACCTCGCCCGTGTCCGGGGCGTCCGCGCCGACCCCGAGACGATCCTGATCACCGCCGGCTTCTCGCACGCCCTGCGCGTCCTCGGCGCGCTGCTGCGGGCCCGCGGGGTGCGCTCGGTGGCGGTGGAGTCCTACGGGCTCGACACCCACTGGGAGCTGCTGCGCGACGCGGGCCTCGCCACGCCCGCCCTGCCGTACGACGAACTCGGCACCGACACAGGCGCGCTGACCGGCGAGGGGGCCGTACTCCTCACGCCCGCCCACCAGTTCCCCATGGGCACCGCCCTGCACCCCGACCGGCGGGCGGCGGTGGTGGAGTGGGCGCGGCGCACCGGCGCCCTGGTCCTGGAGGACGACTACGACGGCGAGTTCCGCTACGACCGCCAGCCCGTCGGGGCCCTCCAGGGCCTGGACCCCGGCCGGGTCGTCCACCTCGGCACCACCAGCAAGTCCCTCGCCCCCGGTCTCAGGCTGGGCTGGATGGTCCTGCCGCCCTCGCTGGTGGAGGAGGCGGCCGCGGCCAAGGGCCGGATCGACACCGTGGGCGTGCTGGACCAGCTCACCCTGGCCGAGTTCCTCACCTCCGGCGCCTACGACCGGCACGTCCGCTCCGCCCGGCTGCGCTACCGGCGCCGCCGTGACGCCCTCGCCGCCGCCGTGGCCGAGCGCGCGCCCGGTGTCCGGGTCACCGGGATCGCGGCCGGCCTGCACGCGGTGCTGCGGCTGCCGCCCGGCAGCGAACAGACGGTGGTGCAGGCCGCGACCTGGCAGGGCCTGGCCCTGCACGGCCTGTCCTACCACCGGCACCCCGAAGCCCTCGCCGAACCCGCCGACGCCCTGGTCGTCGGCTACGGCACCCCACCGGACAGCGCCTGGGCGGGCGCGCTGGAGGCACTGTGCCGGGCGCTGCCGTGAAGCGAGGGCTTCCTCGTCCGGAGCGGGCTCACTCCGCTTCTGCTCCCGGTCCCGGTCCGGAGCGGGGTTCACTCCGGTCCCGGTTCTGGTCCGCAGCGGGCTCCCCCCTCCTCCACCGCCACGGCCGGCGCCTCCCCGAACCGCGCCAGGGCCAGCGCACCCGCCACCGCCACCGCGAACCCGAGCGCGGCCAGCCAGCCCAGGCCCTCCCGGGTGCGGTCGCCGAGCCAGACGACGCCCACCGCCGCCGGGCCGATCGTCTCGCCGATCACCATGCCGGCCGTCGCCGTCGTCACCGAGCCGCGTTGCAGGGCCGAGGTCAGCAGCACGAAGGCGGCGCCGCCGCCGATCAGGAGGGCGTAGGAAGCCGGATTCGCGAGCAGATGGGCCGGCCGCAGCGAGTCGATCAGCCGGACCGCCACCTCCACCACCCCGAACCCGAAACCCGCGCCGAGACCCAGCACGAGGGCCCGCATCCGCCCCGACAGCCGCCCGCCCAGCAGAGCGAGCACCGCCATACCGGCCGCCGTAGCCAGCATCGCCCACTTCAGCGTGGCCGAACCGCCCTCCTCGCCCTCCGGCCCCGACGCCAGGCCGAGCATCGCGAGGCCGGCGCACACCACGCCCACCGCGCCCCACTCCGTGCCGCTGAGCCGCACCCGCAGCAGGCGCGCCGCGACCACCGCCGTCACCGCCAGGCTGGAGGCCAGCGCCGCGCTCACCGCGTAGATCGGGATCGAGCGCAGCGCCGCGATCTGGAACAGGAAGCCCAGTCCGTCCAGCGCGAGACCGGCCAGGTACCGCCACTGCCGCAGGGCCCGCAGCAGCAGGGCGACCTCGCCGCCCCCACCCGTACCGGCCTCCCGCGCGGCCATCGCCTGCAACACCGTCGCGGTACCGAAGCAGACCGCCGCGCCGAGCGCGCACACCATTCCGAACAGCACGAACCGACTCTAGGTGAGGGCGGGATCACGGGGCCCCTTGCGGTAAGCCGGGCACGCCCGCCTAGGCTGACCGCCGCACACCGCACACCGCACAGCAGACGGGGGAGACACCACATGGCGAACACGCGCGCGCAACTGCGCTCCACCACGGTCGTCCTGGGCGGCATGGGCCTGCTCGCCGCCGCCCTGACCGCCTGCTCCTCCGACCCGGACAAGCGCTGCGTCGACCGGGACAGCTACCGCCTCGCCAAGGGCTACCAGGTCGTCTCCGACAAGAACTGCAAGTCCGCCAAGACCGCGGTGAACGGCTCCTGGTACTACGGCGGCAAGAAGAAGGGCTCCTGGGTCACCGGCGGTTCCTTCACCAGGCCGAGCAAGGGTTCGGGCGGGTCCTCGGGCGGCAGCGGAGTGCACCGCGGCGGGTTCGGCGGCGGCAAGGGCGGCTCCGGCGGCTGACCGCCACACACCATGGAACGCCGAACCATCACCCCCCGCCCCGGCTGGCAGCGGACCGTGGAGGAGCAGGGGCTCATCTACCCGCTCACCCGCCACCCCGACGGCGCCCTGCGCCCGTACTGGGACGAGAGCGCCTGCTACGTCTTCACCCTGGACGAGGTCGAGGCGCTGGAGGAGACCGTCGGGGAACTGCACCGCATGTGCCTGGCGGCCGCCGGTCACATCGTGGCGAAGGATCGTTTCGCCGACCTCGGCATCACCGACCCGCGGGTCGTCGCCGCCGTCACCGAGGCCTGGCACCGCCGCGCCGAACTACCCTCCGTCTACGGCAGGTTCGACCTCCGCTACGACGGCACCGGCCCGGCGAAACTGCTGGAGTACAACGCCGACACCCCCACCTCGCTGGTCGAGGCCGCGTCCCCCCAGTGGTTCTGGATGGAGGAGCGCTTCCCCGGCGCCGACCAGTGGAACTCCCTGCACGAGCGCCTGGTCGACGCCTGGCGCGAGCAGGCCGCGCTGCTCCCGCCGGGCAGCCCGCTGCACTTCGCGCACTCCTCGGCCGACGAACTCGGCGAGGACCTGATGACGGTCGCCTATCTGAAGGAGACCGCCGAGCAGGCCGGGCTCACCACCGACTGGATCTCCATGGAGGAGATCGGCTGGGACACCCTCTCCGGCCGGTTCGTGGACAACGGACTCCGGTTCATCCGCGCCGTCTTCAAGCTCTACCCGTGGGAGTGGCTCACCACCGACGCGTTCGCCGGGCACGTCCTCGACACCCTCGACAACGGCGGCGGCAGCGGCACCACCCTGTGGATCGAGCCCGCCTGGAAGATGCTGCTGAGCAACAAGGCCCTGCTGGCCGTCCTCTGGGAGCTGTACCCCGGCCATCCGAACCTGCTCCCCGCCTACCTCGACGGCCCACGGGAACTGGCCCGGTCCACCGGCTACGTGGCCAAGCCCCTGCTGGGCCGCGAGGGCGAGGGCGTCACCGTGCACGAGCCGGGCGCGCCCGCGGCCGTACGCGACGAACCCTGCTGCTACCAGCAGTTGGCCCCACTGCCCGCCTTCGACGGCAACCATGTCGTCCTCGGCGCCTGGACCGTCCGGGACGAACCGGCCGGCCTCGGCATCCGCGAGTCCTCGGGCCTGGTCACGGACGGATACGCCCGCTTCCTGCCGCACGTGATCCTCCAGGGGCCGCCCTGGAACGGGGCCGCACCGGAGGATCCGCCGGACGGCCCCTAGCCGCCCAGTACGGCCTCCAGCTGCTCGACCCCCCAGTCCAAGTCCTCCTCGCCGATGACCAGCGGCGGCGCGATCCGGACGGTCGAGCCGTGGGTGTCCTTCACCAGCACACCCCGTTCCATCAGCCGCTCCGACACCTGACGCGCGGTGCCGGCCCGCGGCGCGATGTCCACGCCCGCCCACAGCCCGCGCCCCCGCACGGCCGTCACCGGGCCCGCGCCGAGCAGCCCGCGCAGCCGCCCGTGCAGCCGCTCGCCCAGCTCGGCCGCCCGCGCCTGGTACTCGCCGGTCCGCAGCATCGCGATCACCTCCAGCGCCACCGCGCAGGCCAGCGGGTTCCCGCCGAACGTCGACCCGTGCTCGCCCGGCCGGAAGACACCGAGCACCTCCGCGCTCGACACCACCGCCGACACCGGCAGGATCCCGCCGCCCAGCGCCTTGCCCAGCACGTACACGTCCGGCACCACCCCCTCGTGCTCGCACGCGAAGGTCCGCCCGGTCCGCCCGAGACCCGACTGGATCTCGTCGGCGACGAAGAGCACGTTCCGCTCCCGGGTCAGCTCCCGCACCCCGGCCAGATAACCGGCCGGCGGCACGATCACACCCGACTCGCCCTGGATCGGCTCCAGCAGCACGGCGACCGTGTTCTCGGTGAGCGCCCGCCGCATCGCGGTCAGATCGCCGTACGGCACGATCTCGAACCCCGGTGTGTACGGCCCGAAGTCCGCCCGGGCCTCCGGATCGGTCGAGAAGCTGATCACCGTCGTCGTACGTCCGTGGAAGTTGCCGCCCGCGACCACCACCTTTGCCATCTCCGCGGGCACCCCCTTCACCCGGTAGCCCCACTTCCGGGCCGTCTTCACCGCGCTCTCCACGGCCTCCGTGCCGGTGTTCATGGGCAGGACCATCTCCATGCCGCACAGCTCGGCCAGCTCGGTGCAGAAGGCCGCGAAGCGGTCGTGGTGGAAGGCGCGGGACGTCAGCGTCACCCGCTCGAGCTGCCGCCGGGCCGCCTCGACGAGCCGAGGGTTGCCGTGCCCGAAGTTCAGCGCCGAATACCCGGCCAGCATGTCCAGATACCGGCGCCCCGCCACGTCCGTCAGCCACGCGCCCTCGGCCGTGGCCACGACGACCGGCAGCGGATGGTAGGTGGGCGCGCTGTGCGCGTCGGTGGCGGCGATGAGGTCTTCAGCAGTGGGCACGGCCTCTCCCGGATGACGACGGTGACTCTCCCGGACACGACGATGGCCCCCTTCCTATCCTCGCTCGCATGGTGGACGCGGGACCTCCCCGTCACGGCGCGCCCGGTAGGCTGATCAACGGGTCGTGACTGGCGCGCAGGGATGGGACGGACCATCGGGGAGCGGCCCGACGGAAGACAGTGCCGTGCGCCTGGGCCGAACGTGAACGCTGAACGCACGCCGTCCGGAGGTCCCCATGCCAGAGCAGAAGTCCCTCTCCACCGAGTCCACCGCCTTCCGCGCCGCACTCGACGTCATCCGCACGGTCGAACCGCGGGTCGCCGACGCCATCGGTCAGGAGGTCACCGACCAGCGCGCGATGCTCAAGTTGATCGCCTCCGAGAACTACGCCTCCCCGGCGACCCTGCTGGCGATGGGCAACTGGTTCAGCGACAAGTACGCCGAGGGCACCGTCGGCCGCCGCTTCTACGCCGGCTGCCGCAACGTCGACACCGTCGAGTCGCTGGCCGCCGAGCACGCTCGCGAGCTGTTCGGCGCCCGGCACGCCTACGTCCAGCCGCACTCCGGCATCGACGCCAACCTCGTCGCCTTCTGGGCCGTCCTCGCCGACCGTGTCGAGGTGCCGTTCCTGGAGAAGACCGGCGCCCGCCAGGTCAACGACCTCACCGAGGCCGACTGGGCCGAGCTGCGCCAGGCCTTCGGCAACCAGCGCATGCTCGGCATGTCCCTGGACGCCGGCGGCCACCTCACCCACGGCTTCCGCCCGAACATCTCCGGCAAGATGTTCGACCAGCGCTCCTACGGCACCGACCCGGCCACCGGCCTCATCGACTACGAGGCGCTGCGCGCCCAGGCCCGCGAGTTCAAGCCGCTGATCATCGTGGCCGGCTACTCCGCCTACCCGCGCCTGGTGAACTTCCGGATCATGCGCGAGATCGCCGACGAGGTCGGGGCGACCCTGATGGTCGACATGGCCCACTTCGCGGGCCTGGTCGCCGGCAAGGTCCTGACCGGCGACTTCGACCCGGTCCCGCACGCCCAGATCGTCACCACGACCACCCACAAGTCCCTGCGCGGCCCGCGCGGCGGCATGGTCCTGTGCGACGACTCCCTGAAGGACCAGGTCGACCGCGGCTGCCCGATGGTGCTCGGCGGCCCGCTGCCGCACGTGATGGCCGCCAAGGCCGTCGCCCTCGCCGAGGCCCGGCAGCCCTCCTTCCAGGACTACGCCCGGCGCATCGTCGACAACTCCCGCGCCCTGGCCGAGGGCCTGACGCGCCGCGGCGCCACCCTGGTCACCGGCGGCACGGACAACCACCTCAACCTGATCGACGTGGCCAACTCCTACGGCCTCACCGGCCGCCAGGCCGAGGCGGCCCTGCTGGACTCCGGCATCGTCACCAACCGCAACGCCATCCCGGCCGACCCGAACGGCGCCTGGTACACCTCCGGCATCCGCGTCGGCACCCCCGCCCTGACCACCCGGGGCCTGGGCACCGCCGAGATGGACGAGGTGGCCGGCCTCATCGACCGCGTCCTCACCGCCACCGAGCCCGGCACCACCAAGTCCGGCGCCCCCTCCAAGGCCCAGCACGTCCTCGACCCCAAGATCGCGGACGAGATCTCCCACCGGGCGACCGACCTGGTCGCGGGCTTCCCGCTGTACCCCGAGGTCGACCTCGGCTGATCCTCAGAGGTCGATCAGCTCCTGACGAGGCTCTCCGCGCGGCGGCCCGGTACGACGCCGGTCCGCCGCGCGGCAGGCCAGGAAGGTGGCGGCGGCCCCGGCGGCGAGCCCGCCGGCGGCCGCCCACCACAGCGGGACGGCGGACCGGGACCCGCTCCGGTCCGAAGCGGCGGACACCGGCGCGCCGAGGAGCCCCGCGCGGTCCAGCCGGTCGTAGAGGTCCCGCGGCGCCCGGTGCCACCGGATGTCGTCGTCCTCCACGTCCGGCGCGGGGTCCGTGCGCACCCAGGGTGTGCCGTCCCCGGCGAGGAAGAGCTGGTCCACCCGCTCGACGGCCGTGTCCCCGCCCGGCGCCCGGCTGGTCTGCGGCCAGCCGCCCACGCCCGTCAGGCCCCACACCACGGTGACCCGCACCCGCGGGTACCGCCCCCGGGTCCAGGCCCGGGGCACCGGCCGGGTCCCGGTGTACTCCGGCCGCAGCAGCTCCCGGAGCCGGTCGAAGGACGGCTCGCCGGACGCCACCGCCCTCGGCGTGCCGCCGCCGTTCGGAATGATCATCACCACATCGGGTGGATCGGCGTCCGCCGCCCGCGCGACCCCCGGCGCCCCGCCCAGGGCGAGCGCTCCCGCGACCGCCGTCGTCCAAGCGGCCCGCGCCCGCCGCGGCCATGTCCCCCGCGCGCCCATGAACTCCCCCTCCGGTGTGTCCCTCCTTGTTACATCCTGCGGACCGGATCGCGCCCCGCCTGTGCCCCACCCGTTCGGGATCCCCACCCGTTACCTGAGAGAATGGTGAACATGGCCAACGACCGACCCCGTGTGCTCTCCGGAATCCAGCCCACCGCAGGCTCGTTCCACCTCGGCAACTACCTCGGCGCCGTCCGCCAGTGGGTGGCCCTGCAGGAGTCCCACGACGCGTTCTACATGGTCGTCGACCTGCACGCGATCACCATTCCGCAGGAACCGGCGCAGCTCCGGGCCAACACCCGGCTGGCCGCCGCGCAGTTGCTGGCCGCGGGTCTCGACCCGGACCGGTGCACCCTCTTCGTGCAGAGCCACGTCCCCGAGCACGCCCAGCTCGCCTGGGTCATGAACTGCCTCACCGGCTTCGGCGAGGCCTCCCGCATGACCCAGTTCAAGGACAAGTCCGCCAAGCAGGGGGCCGACCGGGCCTCTGTCGGCCTGTTCACGTATCCGGTCCTGCAGGTCGCGGACATCCTGCTGTACCAGGCCAACGAGGTGCCGGTCGGCGAGGACCAGCGTCAGCACATCGAGCTGACCCGCGACCTCGCCGAGCGGTTCAACGGGCGGTTCGGCCAGACCTTCACCGTCCCGAAGCCGTACATCCTCAAGGAGACGGCGAAGATCTACGACCTGCAGGACCCGACGGTCAAGATGAGCAAGTCGGCGTCCACCCCCAAGGGCCTGATCAACCTGCTGGACGAGCCGAAGGCGACGGCGAAGAAGGTCAAGAGCGCGGTCACCGACACCGACACGGTGATCCGCTACGACACCGAGAACAAGCCGGGCGTCTCCAACCTGCTCACCATCTTCTCCACCCTCACCGGCCGCTCGATCGAGGAGCTGGAGAAGGACTACGAGGGCAAGATGTACGGCGCGCTCAAGACGGACCTCGCCGACGTCATGGTGGAGTTCGTGACGCCGTTCCGGGAGCGCACGCAGCAGTACCTGGAGGACCCCGAGACGCTCGACTCGGTCCTGGCCAAGGGCGCGGAGAAGGCGCGGGCCGTGGCCGCGGAGACGCTCGCGCAGGCGTACGACCGGGTGGGCTTCCTGCCGGCGAAGCACTGAGCGGCACCGGGCGTACGGCCGCACGCGCACCCGAGCGGGCGGAGCGCTGCACATCACGGCCGCCGCGCCTGCCCACGGGACACCCGTGGCCGTACAGTCGATAACCGACGGGTGAGAAGAAAACAGACACGACGAGGGGAGACGACGTGGGGACCGTAACGATCGGCGTGTCGATCGCGGTCCCGGAGCCTCACGGCAGCCTGCTCCAGGAGCGGCGCGCGGGCTTCGGCGACGCCGCGGCTCACGGCATCCCCTCGCATGTCACCCTGCTGCCGCCGACCGAGGTGGACGAGGCCGACCTGCCGGCGGTGGACGCCCATCTGAGAGGGGTCGCGGCGGCCGGGCGGCCGTTCCCGATGCGGCTGTCCGGGACCGGTACCTTCCGGCCGCTGTCGCCGGTCGTCTACGTGTGCGTCGTCCAAGGTGCCGAGGACTGCTCCTGGCTGCAGCAGCGGGTCCGCGACTCCTCCGGGCCGGTGCCGCGGGAGCTGCAGTTCCCGTACCACCCGCACGTCACGGTCGCGCACGGCATCGACGAGGCGGCGATGGACCGCGCCTTCGCGGAGCTGGCCGGGTTTGAGGCCGAGTGGCCGTGCACCGGGTTCGCGCTGCACGAGCAGGGCGCCGACGGTGTGTGGCGCAAGCTCCGGGAGTACCCGTTCGGTGGATCCGTGGTGCCGCCGCAGGCGGGCCACATGGACCGCGGCACGATCGCCCGCCGGTAGCGGCCGCCTCCTCAGAGGGGCAGTCTGCGGAACACCGTCCGCGGCGCGTGCCGCAGCACCGCCATCACCAGGCGCAGGAAGCCCGGCACCCACACCGTCTCCGAGCGGCGGCGCAGGCCCAGTTCGACGGCCGTGGCGACCGCCTCGGGGGTGGTGGCGAAGGGTGCCCGGGGCAGGCCCGCCGTCCTGGGCGTGACGACGAAGCCGGGGCGTACGACCATGACGTGCACGCCGGTGCCGTACAGCGCGTCGCCGAGGCCCTGCGCGAAGGTGTCGAGTCCGGCCTTGCTGGAGCCGTAGATGAAGTCCACCCGGCGGGCGCGCTCGCCGGCGATCGAGGAGAGGACCACCAGCGAGCCGTGGCCCTGGGTCTGCAGCGCGCGGGCCGCCACCAGGCCCGCCGACACGGCTCCGGTGTAGTTGGTCTGCGCGACCTGGACGGCGCGCAGCGGGTCGCGCTCGTCGTGGGCCTGGTCGCCGAGGATGCCGAAGGCCAGCAGCACCAGATCGATGTCGCCCTCGGCGAACACCTTGCCGAGGACCGGCTCGTGGGACTCGGGGTCGAGGGCGTCGAAGGCGACGGTGCGGACGTCGGCGCCGAGCACGCGCAGGCTCTCGGCCGCCTGCTCAAGACCGGGCGAGGGGCGGCCCGCCAGCCGGACGGTCCGGGCGCCGCGGGCGATCAGGCGGCGCACGGTGGCGAGCGCGATCTCGGAGGTGCCGCCGAGGACGAGCAGGGACCGGGGGAGGGGTTGGAGGTCGGCCATGCCGGTGACCGTATCGTCCCTTTATGGGCGATTGACCGGAGAACATGACTCCGTTCGGCGGAACGGGTGATTAATGGGATGTCACTCAATAGTGTCGCCGTCACCCGCACATCGGTCTCGGTGGCGCGGGCAGAGACGCAGCATGGACTGGCTGAAGAAGCTCCCCGGGATCGGGCCGATCGTCACCCGGCTGATGACCACGCACGCCTGGCGTTCCTACGAGCGCCTGGACCGGGTGAAGTGGACGAGGCTGGCCGCCGCGATGACCTTCGTCAGCTTCGTCGCACTGTTCCCGCTGCTGACGCTGGCCGCCACCGTCGCCGCCGCCACGCTCAGCCAGTCGCAGCAGCGGAACCTGCAGAACAAGATCGCCGAGCAGATCCCCGGCATCTCCGACCAGCTCGACATCAACTCCCTGGTGGAGAACGCCGGCACCGTCGGGGTGATCGCCGGTGCCCTGCTGCTGTTCACCGGCATGGGCTGGGTCGGCCAGGTGCGCGACTGCCTGCGCGCGGTGTGGGAGCTGCCCGACAGCGAGGAGAACCCGTTCCTCGCCAAGGCCAAGGACGCGGGCATCCTGGTCGGTCTCGGCGGCGCGGTCGTCGCCACCCTCGCCATCTCCACCGTGGCCTCGGCGATGGTGGGCCGGCTCAGCGACGGCCTCGGCCTCGACCGGGCCGGCTGGGGGCATGTGCTGCTGCAGGTCATCGCGTTCGCCGTGGCCGTGCTCGCCGACTTCCTGCTGCTGCTCTACGTGCTGACCCTGCTGCCCGGCACCGAACCCCCGCGCCGCCGGCTGCTGGTGGCCGCGCTGACCGGGGCGGTCGGCTTCGAACTGCTGAAACTGCTGCTCAGCGGCTACATCCAGGGAGTCGCCTCGAAGAGCATGTACGGCGCGTTCGGCGTGCCCGTGGCCCTGCTGCTGTGGATCAACTTCACCGCGAAACTCGTCCTGTTCTGCGCCGCCTGGACCGCGACGCCGAGCAAGGACGCCGAGATCACGAACGCGTCCGACGGCGCATCAGATCCGGCAGCGGCCAACGGCGATTGATCAGGAACACCCCGCCCCCGAGCAGCACCAGCAGCCCGCCGGCGACGGCCAGGGCGGTTCCGACGCCGGTGGAGCCGATCCTCCCCGAGGCGCTCGCCACCGGCCGCGTGCCGGACCCGCCGGTCCGGTGCGCCGGACCGGCGGAGGAGGTGGCGCCCGGCTGGGACGTGGACTGCGCGCCCTTCGGCGGCACCAGTTCGCCCACCGGCTCCACCTTGCCGGCCGCCCGGAAGCCCCAGTCGAACAGCTTCGCGGCCTCCTTGTAGACCTCGTTGTGCTCGTGCTTCTCCGGGTTCATCACCGTGACCAGCAGCACCCTGCCGTCGCGTTCGGCGACACCGGTGAAGGTGGCGCCCGCGTCGGTGGTGTTGCCGTTCTTCACCCCGGCGATGCCCTGGTAGACGGGCACGTCCGTGTCGCCGCTCAGCAGCCGGTTGGTGTTGCGGATCTCGCCGGACTCGAACTTCGCCGACACGGTGGAGCAGTACTCGCGGAAGTCCTTCTTCTGCAGCCCGGAGCGGGCGAACAGCGTCAGGTCGTACGCCGACGAACGCTGCCTGGGCGCGTCGTACCCGTCCGGGCTGACCACGTGCGTGTCCAGGGCCTGCAGCTCGTCGGCGTGGTCCTGCATGTCCTGGACGGTCCGGTCCACCCCGCCGTTCATCGCGGACAGCACGTGCACGGCGTCGTTGCCCGAGCGCAGGAAGACCCCGAGCCACAGATCGTGCACGGAGTAGGTGTGGCTCTCCTTTATCCCGACCACGCTCGAACCGGCGCCCATGCCCGCGAGGTCGGACGGGACCACCTTGTGTTCCATCGTCTTCGGGAACCGGGGCAGCAGGGTGTCCGCGAACAGCATCTTCAGGGTGCTCGCCGGGGGCAGCGGCCAGTGCGCGTCGTGCGCGGCGAGGATCTCGCCGGACTCCGCGTCGGAGACGATCCAGGACCGTGCGGTGAGGTCCTTGGGGAGCACGGGCACCCCGGCCGCCAGGTTCACCTGGGTCCCGGGCTGCCCGAGCCGGGCGCCGCCCACCTGCGACATGACCGCCGGGGGAGTGGCCGACGGGCTCGTGGAGGGCGTCGGGGCCGCGAGCGCCGCGGGCGCGGTGGCGGAAAGGGACAGCAGCGTGGCGGAGGTGACCAGCAGGGATCGCCTGAAGGTCTTCTTCGGTGCGGGCACGGTCGGAAACGTACCTGCCATGGACACCGAAGTCCCGCCCGGCATCCCACCCCGGCCACGGAACGCGAGCCCGAACAGCGATACTGAAGGCATGCCGTGCTCGTCCGGGGGAGAACCCCCGGACCCCCGGGCGGCCGCCCGGGCCCGGCATTGTGTCGAAAGGTCAGCCGCCGTGAAACTCAGCCGCCCGGTCTCCTGGTTCCTGCTCGCCTTCGGGGTGTGGAGCTGGGTCATCTGGATCACTTTCGTCAAGAACCTGGTCGAGGACGGCAGCGGACTCGCCTTCGACGACGGCCACCCGACCGCGTACTTCTGGGTGCATCTGCTGCTGGCGATCGTCTCCTTCGTATTGGGGACGGTCATCGGGGTCATCGGGTTGCGCGGACTGCGCGCACTGCGCCGGACTTCATAGCGGGAGACACTGCAGCGTGGTCATCGTCCTCGTCCTCCTCGCGGCGGCCGTCCTGGCCGTGCTGGTGCTCGGGCACTGGTACGTGTGGCGCCGTCTGGTCCGCGACACCACCCGCGGCCCGGGCCCGGCCCGCCGCGCCGGCACGGCGGTGTTCGTCGCCGGCCCGCTGCTGATGGTCGGCGCCCTGGTCGCCGAACGCTCCGGCGCCCCCTTCTGGCTCCAGCGCACCCTCGCCTGGCCCGGCTACCTGTGGATGGCGCTGGCGCTGTACCTGCTGCTGGGGGTGGTGGCCGGCGAGGTCGTACGGCCGCTGCTGGGACGGCTCCTGGCGCGCCGGGCGCGGACCGCCGAGACCCCCGCACGGGAGCCGGAGACCGTGCCGGCGGCAGCGCGGCCGGCGCCGGACGGGCCGGAGCCCGCCCGCCGGGACGAGCCGGAGCCCGCCGGGCAGGCGCCGCGCGGCACGAGCGCCCCCTCCCGGCGGCTGTTCGTCTCCCGGGTCGTGGGCGGGGCCGCCGTGGCCGCCGCCGTCGGAACCGTCGGTCACGGCACCCACGGTGTGCTGCGCGGGCCGCGGGTCAAGCGCGTCACCGTGCCGCTCGCCCGGCTGCCGCGCGCCGCGCACGGGTTCCGGATCGCCGTCGTCAGCGACATCCACCTCGGGCCCGTCCTCGGCCGCGGCTTCGCGCAGCGGGTCGTCGACACCGTGAACGCCACCCGGCCCGACCTGATCGCGGTCGTCGGCGACCTGGTGGACGGCAGCGTGAAGGACCTCGGCCCGGCCGCCGCGCCGCTGGCCCGGCTCAGCGCGCGGCACGGGGCGTACTTCGTCACCGGCAACCACGAGTACTTCTCCGGCGCCGAGCAGTGGGTCGCCGAGGTGCGCACCCTCGGCCTGCACCCGCTGGAGAACGCCCGCACCGAACTCCCGTACTTCGACCTGGCCGGGGTGAACGACCTCCAGGGCGAGAGCGAGGGCCGGGGCCCGGACTTCGAGAAGGCGCTCGGGGACCGGGACCCGGCCCGCGCCTGTGTGCTGCTCGCCCACCAGCCGGTGCAGATCCACGAGGCGGTCCGGCACGGCGTGGACCTCCAGCTCTCCGGCCACACCCACGGCGGCCAGCTCTGGCCCGGCAATCTGATCGCGGCCGCCGCCAACCCCACCGTGGCCGGTCTCGAACGCTACGGCGACACGCAGTTGTACGTCAGCAGGGGCGCCGGCGCCTGGGGACCGCCCACCCGGGTCGACGCGCCGTCGGACGTGACGGTGATCGAGCTGGCCGCCACGCGCGCCTGACCGGGCCGCGGTCGCCCTTGGCGGAAACCGCTTCCACTCCCCTGTGAAGGGGCTGTGTAATTCGGCCGAAACAACGCCTCGGTAAGTTCTCCCTCATTCGGGCCGAAAGCCCTTCCCCGCGCTGCTGGCCGCCAAGGTGTACGACGGCACCGTCCCGACCGGCATCATCGGCCACACCACGTCCTTCTTCGACACCTACCCGACGCAGAGCACCGCGAAGGCGCGGGAGCTGCTCACCCAGGCCGGGGTGACCCTGCCGGTGCGCTTCACCTTCGGCTACGGCAGGGGCCGGGGCGAGGGCGCGGAGGAGGCGGCGGAGCTGAAGCAGCAGCTCGAGAAGGGCGGCCTGTTCAAGGTGGACGTCCAGGGCTACGAGTGGACCGACTTCCAGAAGCGCTGGGCCGCCGGGAAGATGGACGCCTGGGCGGTCGGCTGGGTGGCCGACTACCCCGACCCGGACACCTTCGGCTCCCCGCTGGTCGGCACCGGCTCCACCATGAGCACCGGCTACAGCAGCAAGGCCGTCGACGCGCTCATCCGGAACAGCCAGCAGTACGCCGACCGCGCGCGGGCCTCGAACGACTTCCGAGACATCCAGGGGGACGTGGCGGCCGACGTACCGCTGATCCCGCTGTGGCAGCGCAAGGAGTACGTGGTCAGCACCGAGGACGTCGGCGGCGGCCAGTACCTCTCGGACGGCACGGGCGTGTTCCGCCTGTGGCGCCTGCAGTGGATCTGACGCCCCGCGGGTGAGGGGTCACTCCCCGGCCTTGTCCTCGTCCGCGCCGGTGCCCTCGCGGGCGGCCCTGGCCGCCGGGTCCGGCAGTGCCCTCGTCATCCCCGGCAGGAAGTCGGTGAACAGCTCGTGGACCTCCAGCACCAGCGGGCGCAGTACCCGGAACCTGGCCAGGGCCACCCCGCGGGCGGTCAGCCGTGCGCCGCGCCGCGCCAGCCGGTAGCTGCGCTCGCGGCCCTCGGTCCGGTCGAAGACCCAGTACAGGACGAGACCCATCTGGGACAGCCACATCAGCTCCGGCAGCACGTCCCGCAGTTCGGGCGCCACCTTGGACTTCGAGCCGGCCAGCAGCTCCCGGTGGACGCTGATGGCCTGCTCCCGCGCGTGCTCGCTCTCCGGGGAGAACGGGCTGAGCGGGCTGTCGGGGTCGGCGGCGTTCTTGAAGAACTGGACCGCGAACTCGTGGTAGGGCCTGGCGATGTCCAGCCACGCGGTCAGCACGCCCGCGAGCCGGGCCTCCAGATCGGTCTCCCGGTCCAGGACCTCCCGGACCGCCACCTGGTGCTCGGCGGCGATCCGGTCGTAGAAGCCCTGGATCAGGTGCTCCTTGCCCTCGAAGTAGTAGTAGGCGTTGCCGACGGAGACGCCGGCCTCCTTGGCGATGGCCCGCATGGTCGTCTTGTCGTAGCCGCGCTCCTGGAAGAGCCGCATCGCGGTCTCCAGGATGAGCGCGCGGGTCTGCTCGGACTTGGTCTGGGGGCCGGCCGCTTCGGGGCCTTCGTTCTTCGCGGGCACGGCATGAGCCTAACCAGTGGGGCAGGTGCCGCCGGAACAGGTCGGCGGGTTGTAGGTCCAGCCCGCGCGCGGGTCGTACGACCATCCGTCGGCCCGCGGGTAGGCCTGCCCGCCCCACTGCGCGCCCCGCCACTTGGCGGCCGCCAGCACCGCGCCCCGGGCCAGCCGGGCCCCGGCCGGGGTGCTCAGCCGGTGGGCGAGCGGGCGGTGTTCGCGCAGGGCCCACAGGACGACGATCCAGGCGCGGGAGGCCTGGTACACCTGTCCGGAGTCGCCGATCACGGTGACCTCCTCCAGGGTGGCGGCGTGGTCGAGCACCGGGTAGCGCCGGCGGGCCTCGTCCGAGCCGGCCGGGACCAGCTCCAGCGGCACCAGCTTCGGCTGCCGTACGAGCCAGTCGCGCAGGTGGGTGCACAGGGCGCACTCGGCGTCGTAGAGGACGGTGAGCCCGCGGACCGGGACGGACGTGGCGTCCCGGTCCCGCGCGGAGGTCACCGCGCTCACGCCCCCGCCGTCGGCGGGATCCAGGCCTGCGGGGTCACCGGGGGCTGCTGCTCCCGCTCCATCAGCCCGCGCCGCCGGATCCTGTTGAGCACGTACACGTTGCCCAGGTGCATCACACCGAGCACCAGCAGTACCACGCCGAGCTTGGCCGACAGGGCCTCGAAGATGCCCCGGGTGTCGTCTATGTCGCCGCTGTCGTTCAGGTACAGCGCCACGAAGCCCAGGTTGACGAGGTAGAAGCCGACCACCAGGAGGTGGTTGACGGCGTCGGCGAGCTTCTCGTTGCCGCGCAGCACGTCGGACAGGAAGACCCGGCCGTTGCGGCTGAGCGTGCGGGCCACCCAGACGGTCAGCGCGATGCTGACCACCAGGTAGATGACGTAGGCGATGACGGTGCGGTCCATGCCCCACCCCTTCTTGAACGCGTTCAAAACGCTGACAGGGATGACTCTAGCCCTGCTTTTGAACATGTTCAACTCAACGCCCCGGCGGATCGCGCCGGCTGCGCGCGTCAGCTCCGGCGGCCCAGCTCCGGGCGCTTGCTGTAGTCGGTGAACCCGAGGACGTTCCCCCAGGGGTCGGCGATCTCGACGGTCCAGCCGGTGGCTCCCGGGAAGGGCTCGTCCAGCGACACGATCCCCGTACCGGCCAGCTCCCGCGCCGCCGCCCGCGCGTCCGGCACCTCGAGCCACAGCCGCGGCGAGGGCCACGGCGGCGGCCGGTGCCCCAGCGCCTCCTCGGCACGAAGGAGGATCCCGGGCACCTCGCCGCCGACCTTCAGCAGGGCGATCCCGGCCTCGTCGAGCCGGAACCCGACGGTGAACCCGGCCCGCTCGTAGAAGTCGACGGCCTCGCCGAGGTCGCCGACGGGAAACAGCGCGTTGTCGAACCCGAGCAGTTCGTACGACCCTTTGTCTGACATGTCGTCACATTAGGGCTCAAACCCGACCATACGCGAGAAGCCCCACCGGAGCGGATCCGGCGGGGCTCGTTCTTCGCACGCCCGAGGGCCCCGCTCCCAGTGGGAACGGGGCCCTCGGAAGGGTACTGCGGACGACCTCAGTAGCGGCGCGTGATCAGCGCGCGCTTGACTTCCTGGATCGCCTTGGTGACCTCGATACCGCGCGGGCAGGCGTCCGTGCAGTTGAAGGTCGTGCGGCAGCGCCACACGCCGTCGCGGTCGTTGAGGATCTCCAGGCGCTGCTCGCCCGCCTCGTCACGGCTGTCGAAGATGAAGCGGTGGGCGTTCACGATCGCGGCCGGGCCGAAGTACTGGCCGTCGTTCCAGAACACCGGGCAGGACGACGTGCACGCGGCGCACAGGATGCACTTCGTGGTGTCGTCGAACCGCTCGCGGTCCTCGGGGGACTGCAGACGCTCGCGCGTGGGCTCGTTCGTGTCCTTCGTGATCAGGAACGGCATGACGTCCCGGTACGCCTGGAAGAACGGCTCCATGTCCACGACCAGGTCCTTCAGGACCGTCAGGCCCTTTATGGGCTCGACCGTGATCGGCTTCTCGGGGTTGAGGTCCTTGATCAGCGTCTTGCAGGCAAGGCGGTTCTTGCCGTTGATCCGCATCGCGTCCGAGCCGCAGATGCCGTGCGCACACGAGCGGCGGAAGGTGAGGGTGCCGTCGATGTCCCACTTGATCTTGTGGAGGCCGTCGAGGACCCGCTCCTTGGGGTCGATCTCCAGCTGGAAGTCTTCCCAGGCGGCCTCCGCCGAGACCTCCGGGTTGAACCGGCGGATCCGGAAGGTGACCGTGATGTAGGGGGAGTCGGCGAAGCCGGGCTCGGGCTGGCCGGCCGCGTCCGCCTTGTCCAGAACAGGGGTAGCCATCAGTACTTACGCTCCATCGGCTGGTAGCGGGTCTGGACGACCGGCTTGTAGTCGAGACGGACGGTTTCCGAGCCGTCGGCGCCGACCTCGCGGTACGCCATGGTGTGGCGCATGAAGTTGACGTCGTCGCGGTTCGGGTAGTCCTCGCGGTAGTGACCGCCGCGGGACTCCTTGCGGGCGAGGGCGGACACCGCCATGACCTCGGCCAGCTCGAGCAGGTTGCCCAGCTCGATCGCCTCGAGGAGGTCCGTGTTGAACCGCTTGCCCTTGTCCTGGATCGACACGTTCTTGTAGCGCTCGCGCAGCTCGGCGATCTTCTCGACGGCCGTCTTGATCGTCTGCTCGGTGCGGAACACCATGACGTTGGCGTCCATGGTCTCCTGCAGCTCACGGCGGATGGTGGCCACCCGCTCGCTGCCGGTGGAGGTGCGCAGCCGCTCGATCTGCTCGACGACCAGGGACTCCGGGGCCTCGGGCAGCTCGACGAAGTCCGCCTTCGCCGAGTACTCGGCGGCGGCGATGCCGGCGCGGCGGCCGAAGACGTTGATGTCCAGCAGCGAGTTGGTGCCGAGGCGGTTGGCACCGTGCACCGACACGCAGGCGACCTCCCCGGCCGCGTACAGGCCCGGGACGACGGTGGTGTTGTCCGCCAGGACCTCGCCCTGGACGTTCGTCGGGATGCCGCCCATGGCGTAGTGCGCCGTCGGCTGGATCGGGATCGGGTCCGTGTAGGGCTCGATGCCGAGGTACGTCCGCGCGAACTCGGTGATGTCCGGGAGCTTGGCGTCGAGCTGCTCCGGCGGCAGGTGGGTGAGGTCCAGGTAGACGTGGTCGCCCTCGGGACCGCAGCCGCGGCCCTCGCGGATCTCCGTGTAGATGGAGCGGGAGACGACGTCACGGGACGCGAGGTCCTTCATGACCGGCGCGTACTTCTCCATGAAGCGCTCGCCGTCCTTGTTGCGCAGGATGCCGCCCTCACCGCGGGCGCCCTCGGTGAGCAGGATGCCCATGCGCCAGATGCCGGTCGGGTGGAACTGGAAGAACTCCATGTCCTCCAGCGGCAGCCCCCGGCGGTAGACGGCGGCCTGGCCGTCACCGGTGAGGGTGTGCGCGTTGGAGGTCACCTTGAAGAACTTGCCGGTACCGCCGGAGGCATAGATCACGGCCTTCGCCTGGAAGATGTGGATCTCGCCGGTGGCCAGCTCGTACGCCACCACACCGGCCGACCGCTTCACGCCGTCGACCTCGGTGATGAGCTGGTCCAGGACGTAGAACTCGTTGAAGAACTCCACGCCCTCCTTGACGCAGTTCTGGTAAAGCGTCTGGAGGATCATGTGGCCGGTGCGGTCCGCGGCGTAGCAGGACCGGCGGACCGGGGCCTCGCCGTGGTTGCGGGAGTGACCGCCGAAGCGGCGCTGGTCGATCGTCCCGTCGGGCGTCCGGTTGAACGGCAGGCCCATCTTCTCCAGGTCGAGGACGGCGTCGATGGCCTCCTTCGCCAGGATCTCCGCGGCGTCCTGGTCGACCAGGTAGTCACCGCCCTTGACCGTGTCGAAGGTGTGCCACTCCCAGTTGTCCTCCTCCACGTTGGCCAGCGCGGCGGCCATGCCGCCCTGCGCGGCGCCCGTGTGGGAGCGGGTGGGGTAGAGCTTGGTCAGGACCGCGGTGCGGCTGCGCTTCGTCGACTCGATGGCCGCGCGCATGCCGGCGCCGCCGGCGCCGACGATGACTGTGTCGTACTTGTGGATCTTCATGATTCTCGCAGCCCCGTGCCTAGCGGATGTTCGGGTCGAAGGTGAAGATCACCAGCGTGCCGAGCAGGATGGTGAACACCGTGGCGGTGTAGAGCAGAGCCTTCAGCCACAGCCGGGTGTTCGCGCGCTCGGCGTAGTCGTTGATGACCGTGCGCAGTCCGTTGGCGCCGTGCAGCATCGCGAGCCACAGCATCAGCAGGTCCCAGACCTGCCAGAACGGGGACGCCCAGCGGCCGGCCACGAAGGCGAAGCCGATCTTGGAGACGCCGCCGTCCAGGACGAGCTGGATCAGCAGGTGGCCGATGACCAGGACGACCAGCACGATGCCGGACAAGCGCATGAACAGCCAGGCGGCCAGCTCGAAGTTGCCCCGGGTGGACTTGGGGCTCTTCTTGGTCCGCCTGCGCGGCGCCTCGATCAGCGGGGCCGGGTTGTCGACGGAGTACACCGGGGCGCCCTCGACGGGGCCGACTCCGGACGCGGGGGTTTCAGTCGTGGACATGAGTGTCAGCTCCCGAACAGGGCACGAACGGCGTGGCCGAGGACCGGGTAGAGCGCGCCGATCATCAGGACGATCCAGACGCCCATCACGGTCCAGAACATCTGCTTCTGGTAGCGCGGGCCCTTCGACCAGAAGTCGACGGCGATGACACGCAGGCCGTTGAGCGCGTGGAAGAGGATGGCGGCGACGAGGCCGTACTCCAGCAGCGCGACGATCGGCGTCTTGTAGGTCGCCACGACCTTGTCGTAGGCCTCGGGGGAGACACGGACGAGTGCGGTGTCCAGCACATGCACGAACAGGAAGAAGAAGATGAGGACGCCGGTGACTCGGTGAGCCACCCAGGACCACATTCCTTCCCGTCCGCGGTACAGCGTTCCAGCCGGCACGGAAGAACCCTCCGGGAGCGGGGACTAGGGCCGCGCCGGCTTCACGGTCGGTCGGGCCCGGCCGGGTACGGTCCACCGGCCCTCAGCATCGTATCCATGCGGCGCGGCGTGGCTTACGGGGGGCCTACTTGTGTGATCAAAGTGGCACCGGACGGGCTAGGGGTGCGGCATTCGGGTGGTGGTTGCGGTCATATCCCGGAAGCGGGCGTGTTGTGGCTGGTCGCGCCGCTCGGCGGGCGGGGCGCCGGGCCCGCCAGGTACGTCGCCAGCCGGTGCTTCGCCAGGCGCCGCAGCTCCTCCGCGGCCATGACCCGCTCCTCCTCCGGATCGTTCGCCAATCGTGACCGGATGCCCTCCAGAATGCGGTCGATGACCTCGTACGCCGGGGTCTCGCCCAGATAGATGACGAACGTGTGTCCGAATTTCGCCTCGTAGGCCGCGTGTGCCGCGCTCAGCGCCATGTGCGCCGCCTGGTAGGTGTCCTCCGGCAGCTCGGGCAGCGGCTCGCCCGCCAGGGCCCTGGCGAGATCGGCGGCGGGCAGGTCGTACGTCGCCTCGTCCGCCGCCGCCAGCAGGGCGTCCAGGTCGGGGTAGGGGCGGTGCTCGGCGATGCGCCCCGACCAGCGCGGATTGCGCAGGCAGCGCAGCAGCATCGCGTCCGCCTCGTCGGCGGGGGCGGCGTTGAAGGCGTCCAGCGGCGTGGGGAGGTACGGGAGACGATGCGCAGGCAGCGTGGGTCCTCGCGTCACATGTGGTGTGGCAGGGGATCTTGTGAAGGCTGTGCCGCTACGTTATCGAGAGTGGTCACAGTGTGTCCGACGGGTATCTGAATTTCACCCGTACGGAAGAGTTTCGGAACACCTCGATGACGGGGGACGGGCCGATCGGTCGTACGTTGGCTGAGTGACCCAGCACAGGCGCCGGGCGTCGGCGCAGCAGGTGAGGCGGAAGCGGGCGGTGGTTACCGCGGCTTTCGCGGGGACCGTCGCGCTCGGTGTGGGCGTGGGCGTGTGGGCGTCGGCGGACAGCGGCGGAAGACCGGCCGAGGATGTGGCGCAGGCCCCGTCGGGCCGGGCGCCGGCCAGTCCGTCGCCCAGCCGCTCCTATCCGCTCTCCCAGGCGCCGCGCACCATACCGGCGGTCAGCTCCCACACCGCGGCGCACGGCCCCGGCTGGCGCCCGGAGAAGGGCGAGCGGGTGGTCGTGAGCGATCCGTCGCTGGCCGACGAGGGCCGGCTGACGGCCGGTGAGCTGGGACTGACCTACGCCGGGGAGAAGAACGACAAGCGGGCCGGGGACGTCCGGCTCACGCTGGGCAAGCGCGGCGGCAACCCGGAGTCGTACACCATGACCGTCCGTGACGGCCGGGTCGACATCAGCGGGCCGGCCGAGAGCGGCGTGTTCTACGGCACCCGCACCCTCAAGCAGGAGGTCCACGGCGGCGGCACGGCACCGGAGGGCGTCGTGCGCGACCAGCCCGCGAAGCCGGTGCGCGGCTTCAACCTGGACATCGCCCGCAAGCCGTACAGCGCGTCCTGGATCGAGGACCGGATACGCGAGCTGGGCGACCTGAAGTTCAACGAGCTGGGACTGCACTTCTCCGACGACCAGGCCTTCCGGATCGAGTCCAGCAGCCATCCCGAGATCGTCTCCACGGACCATCTGACCAAGGCACAGGTCAAGCGGATCGTGGACCTGGCGAAGAGCCGGCACGTCACGGTCGTGCCCGAGATCGACTCGCCGGGCCACCTCGGCGCGGTCATCGCCGCCCACCCCGACCTGCAACTGCGCAATGCCAACGGGGTCGCCACGCGGGGTGCGATCGACATCTCCAAGGCCGGCTCCGCGAAGATCGTCGACGACCTGCTGAACGAGTACGCCGGGGTCTTCCCGGGCAACCAGTGGCACCTCGGCGGCGACGAGTACCAGGCGCTGACGGTGTCGGACCCGCAGGCCTCCTACCCGCAGCTCGCGGCCGCCGCCCGGCAGAAGTACGGCTCCGGCGCCACCGTCGCCGACCTCGCCACCGGCTGGCTCAACGACCGCGCCACCACCGTCCGCGCCCACCACCGGACCATGCGGGCCTGGAACGACGGCTTCTTCCGGAACACCTCCGTGCGGCCCGCGAAGGACCTCCAGGTCGCCTACTGGACCGGCAAGGAGATCGGCGCCCGGCAGCCGGTGGAGTACCTGCGCGACGGCCGCAAGGTCCTGAACTACAACGACGAGTTCATGTACTACGTCCTCGGCCAGCCGCAGACCTTCGTCTACCCGACCGGGCAGCGGATCTACGAGCAGTGGAACCCGCGTGTGCTGCGCGGCACCACCGCCGTCCCGTCGAGCTACGACGGGCAGATCCCGGGCGGCTCGTTCGCCGTGTGGAGCGACATCCCGAGCGCCCAGACCGAGGCGCAGGTCGCCAGCGGCATCCGGATGCCGCTCAGGGCCACCGTGCAGAAGCTGTGGGACCCGGGGAAGCCGGCGCTGTCCTGGGCCGAGTTCAAGGCGCTGGCGGACCGGCTGGGCTGAGCGCCCGCCGGGCGCGGTATCTTCCGCGTGCCGCATCACAGGGGACACGGGGGGTCTCGATCATGTCCGAAGCACGCCTGCGCTCACCACTGGGCCTCGGCCGTGCCGCCGTCATACTGCTCGGACTGGTGATCGCCGCCGACCTGTTCGACATCTGGGCCGGAGTGCTCGAGATCCGCGTCGCCGGCGAGATCCTCGACGGGATCAACGACGACGCCGCGCTCCGCCGCGGCGAGCTGGCCGACGCCCTCCACGACTGGTCCCGCGCCGCCCAGACCCTCACGCTGTTCGCGACGGCGGTCGTGTTCCTGCGCTGGTTCCACCGCGTCCGGGTCAACGCGGAGGTCTTCGACCCCGCCAGGCACACCAAGTCGCGCGGCTGGGCGGTCTGGGGCTGGTTCTGCCCGGTCGTGAACCTGTGGTTCCCGCGCCGCGTCGCCCTCGACGTCTGGGACGCCGGCGCCCGCTGGGCCGACCGGCCCGGCCACGGCCTGGTCAACTCCTGGTGGACGCTGTGGATCGTCTCGCTCCTCGCCGACCGGGCGACGGAGTGGCGGTACGACACCGCCCGGGGCGCGGTGGGCTGGCGCGAGGCCCTCCGTCTGATGCTGGTCGCCGACGCCCTCGACATCGCGGCCGCCGTGCTCGCCGTGCTGGTCGTCCTCAGGCTGACCCGCATGCAGCGGGAGAGGGCCCTCGCCGGTTCCGGGTTCGTCACGGCTCTTGGCTGAAAAGCTTCGGCTGTGACACCCTCGGCCCGTTGCACGCAGTAAGGGGAAGTGCGGGCTCCGTAAAGGCGGCGCCCTGGCGAGGGAGGCTTCCATGAGCCTGGTGGAACTGATCGCGCAAGCCGGCGAACGGGGGCTGGCCGTGAGCGGGCTGGCTTGTTTGGACCGGTGCGTTCCCTTGCTGGGCGGTGACGACGAGGTGCTGCGCCCGCTGTGGGCGAGCGTCGCCGAGGGCTCGGACTGGGCCGGCGGCCTGGAGAAGGCGCGCGGCGCGCTCGGCCCGGAGGACTCCGACGAGGACGAGGCCGCGCGGCTCGCCCACCGCATGCTGGACGAGGCCCCGGCCGAGCGCACCCCCGAGGCGGTACGGGCCTGGGCGGACGCCTGCTCCGTCGCCTCCCTGCGGATCCACCGGCTCCTCGACCCGGCCGCCGACGGCCCGGACGACACCGGCGACGTGGAGGCCGGCCGCACCGGCGACGCCGAGGGGCTGCCCCCGCTCGTCGCCGCCGAACTGCGCCGCCAGACCGTCGTCCTGGAACTCCTCGCCGAGCACGGCACGAACGGCCTGCGCCGGGCCCTGGACGTGTCGGTCGAGGGCCGCCGGGTCCTGAGCGCCGTGGTGTCCCGCCGGGCCCGCGGCCGCGGCTGACCGGCCCGCACGGACCGGCGCCCGCCGGTCTCCGGCCGAACCGCCGCATAGGGGACGGGCGCACGGTAAACCCCGCCGCTGGGCGAGTCCTGTGTCCGTCCTGCGGTGGCGGTGGGGCGTTCCTGCGCCGTTTGCGGGAACCCGCCGGATCGCTGTGACGGATGCCCCGCGGGGCCCGCTCTTCCCTATGTGACAGCGCACTACGTGACAGCACAGCAGGAGACCCGGCCGCACGCCGCGGCCAAGCCCGCACGCTGGGCCGCGGACACGGTGGCGGCCATGCGCGAGGGCGCGCGGCTCAGGCTCGACTACTCGGTGCAGAGCCTGTGGCGGGTGGACCGGATGATCGACGGCATCCGCCGCGAGGGGCCGCCGTACGCGGCGGTCGAGCAGGCGTTGCGCGGCTTCGGCGCCTACGCCGGCGAGGTCGTCGTCCGCCGGACCGGCGCCGAGTGGTGGTCGTCCGGCGGTGAGCACTGGATCCGCACGCCCGACGGCCGCCTGTGGGACCCCCTCGACGAGGCCCGCCGCGCCTACACCGGCCACGGCTCACTGCGTCTGTTGTGCCGGGACGCCACGAGCGGGCCGGCCGGCTGACACCGGAGCAGGGGGCCGCGGACCGGCCCCGGACGCGCAGCGGCCGGGACCCGCCGCGAGGCGGAATCCCGGCCGCTGCGCCGCACGGGTGCTACGGCGTCAGCGTCACGCCCAGTCCGGCGCCCGCCGGGGTGCCGAGCATCGTCCTGCTCAGCACGGCCGTCTGGCTGTAGCCGAGACCCGAGCTGTTGCTCGGCAGGTACATCAGGATGCCGTTGCCGCTGTCCTCGCCCGCCACGCCGAGCGTCAGGTCGGCGCGGCCGTACCCGGAGAGGTCGGTCAGGGAGACCGACGAGCCGGCCTTGTCACCGCTCTCGGTGTTGCCCGGCACGCCCGAGGTGTCCTGCGAGACCGCGACCGCGCCGGAGCCGGTGAGGCCCGAGGCGCCGCCCTTGATGAGGAGCGCCGAGCCCGCGTCGGCCTGGTTGACGCCGCCGCGTGTGATGTCCTCGCCGGGCAGACCGGTCAGGACGTCCGGGTAGCCGTCGCCGTTGTAGTCGCCGACCGAGACGGAGGCGCCCATCGCGTCACCGGACTCGTTGCCGCCGGGGACGCCCGTGGTGTCCTGGTGGACGGTGACCATGCCAGTGGTGGTGAAACCGGTCGAGGAGCCCGGCACCAGGGTGACCTGGCCGCCCGACTTGCCCCCGGACTCGCTCGTGTACGGCTGGCCGATGACGATGTCGTCGTAGCCGTTGCCGTTCACGTCACCGGCGGCGATCGACCGGCCGCCCTTGACCGAGATGACGCCCGCCTTGGTCAGGCCCGTCGCCGAGCCGGCGAACCGCAGGACACGGCCGATGCCGCCCGTGTCCCGGTAGTTGAGGGCGACGTCGGCGTATCCGTCCCGGTTGAAGTCGCCGGTCGCGGCGTCCAGGTAGGCGACGGAGCCGGTGGCGGTGGTCAGCGTGCCGGAGGTGGTGGCGCCGCCGGTCAGCCGGACGTTCCAGTTACCGCCCGTGCCGGTGCCTGCCGAGAAGACGTCCGCCTTGCCGTCGGCGTTGAAGTCGCCGACCGCGACGGCGGAGCCGAGCTTGGCGCCGGTCGCCGTGACGCTGCCCGACGTGGCGTAGGAGAAACCGGTGTCGAGAGCGGGGCCGTACATGACGGTGACCGCGCCCCGGTCGGCGTGGCCGGTGGTGTCGTCCTCGCCGGGCGCGCCGATCGCGAGGTCGGCGAAGCCGTCGCCGTTGACGTCACCCCAGGCGGTGGCGGCGCCGAAGCTGTCACCGGACTCGGAGGAGCCGGGGACGCCCGGGCTGCTCTGGGTGAGCGTGAGCTTCTTCGCGGGGACCGGACCGTCCACCCCGCCCGGCACGACCGTCACCGAGTTCGCCTTCGGGGTGCCCGCCACCAGGTCGGCCAGACCGTCCCGGTCGCGGTCGGAGGTCGGCAGCGCGTGCGAGATGCCCGGGGTCTTCGCCAGGGCGGCGATCAGGGACAGCTTGCTGTAGAGGTTGTCGCCGGGGCAGGCGGTGGCGTTGGTGTCACGGTGCCCGAAGACCCGGGGCAGGGTGATGTCCTGGCCCTTGTCGATCAGGTTGCCGTCCTGGCCCTTGGGGCTGCCGGAGGTCAGCGTGACCTTGCCGGTCGGGTCGATGCCGTACATCCCGAACTTCCACGCCACGATCCGGGCGATCGAGTCGAGCGCGGCCCGGGACGGCTTCGCCGACACGTAGTTGCCGATGTAGGAGATGCCGACCGTGTTCGTGTTGAACCCGATGTCGTGCGCGCCCACCACCGGCAGGTCCATGCCGCCGCTGCGGCCCTCGAAGATCTGGCCGCAGCGGTCGACGACGAAGTTGTAGCCGATGTCGAAGTAGCCGCGGGAGAAGTGCTCCTGCTGGATCGTGCGCATCCGGGCCCGCGAGTCGGCGCAGGACACCGTGTTGTCGCTGTCGACGCCGGTGTGGTGGATGACGGCGGCCTTGATCTCCGTGCCGTAGCTCGGCGTGCCGTCGTAGTCCGTGGAGGCGCCCCACTCGGCCTGCGTGATCACCGGCGGCTTGACGACCGTGGAGGGCCGCGGCTCCGGGACGGTGCTCGACGGGGACGGGGAGACCGAGTCGGACACCGACGGCGAGGCGGACGCGCCGGTGGAGTCGGACACCGACGGCGAGGGGGCCGACGTGTCCGGGGCCGACACCGAGTCACTGGGCGCCGGGGAATCCGTCGGTGACGACGGGTCGGACGGTGCCGGTGACGTGGTGTCCGCGGCGAACGCGGCTGGCTGCGGGCTGCCCGCCGGGTCCGTGCCCGGGTCGAGCAGCTTGACGTCCATCCCCGCCGGGAGCCCGGCCGTCGTGGTGCCGTCGGCGTTCACCACCCGGACCGCGACGCCGTCCGCGTCGCCCGTCCACATGGACCCCGTGCCGCCGCGTGCCTCGGCCCGCGTGCCCTCGGCGCCGTCGGCGGAGAACGGGTCGTCGGGCAGCTTCGCCCAGTCCGACCACTTCCCGGTCTCCTTCGAGCGGTAGCGGAGCTCGGGTGTGCCCTTCAGCCCGGCCCGCTCGTTGTCCCAGGTGAGCAGCGCGGCGCTGAACCGCTCGGTGTCCCTCTTGGCCAGCCCGCGGCGGCCCCCGCCCTGGTCCGCCAGCTTCACTGTGTGCACGGAGGCTTTGCGGCCCGCCCCCTTGCCGTCGTTGTGCGCACCCGGGTCCGCGACCGCGTAGGTGACGGCCCCGGCACCGCCCAGCACCACGGCGCCGAGCGTCAGCCACGCCCGTCGCTTGAGACTGAGCGGTCTGTACGCATGGGTCCTGCGAGGACTCAACTGTCCCACCCCTAGAGAATGAACACGGAGACATCACCTGCCACACAGGTGACACCTGTTCAGCGCACGGCCCCCGCGGAACGTCACCCGGTCCGGCCCTGGCCTCCGGCCCCGGTCGCGCGCCCGAACGGCGGCTCCCCGAGACGGCAGGCCGCGGTACGGTCGGTCCGGACGGTCGCCCGGACACCCGGTGACACCAGGGGTCCGGCACGGACGAGCGGAGCGGGCGGTCGGCAGTGGGACACATACGCGAACTCGTGGTGGGAGTCGTGGTGTTCGCCTCGCTCACCCCGATCACCGCGTGCGCCGCGCCGGACGACGGCGGGGACGGACAGGGCCGGTGTTCCGTGCGCTCCGACCCGGCGCCGATCGAGAAGCGCTTCCCCGTCTTCGGAACGCCCGAGCGGGCGCGCTGGTGCGGTGTGGTCCTGAACGCCGGCGACGCACGCTTGCCCGGGCCGACGGACGTGCGGCTCGTCGGTGTCGTCGAACTCACGCCCGCGGCCTTCGCCGGGATCGTCGAGGACCTGGGGGCGGACCCGGTCGCGGAGGCTCCGGAGGGGCTGCCCGACGAGATCGTGAAGTTCCTTCCCCGCGGCGCTCGTTGGCGACACAGCGACCGGCTCGACCGGTCCGTCACCCAGGGGCGCTACACCGGTTCGTTCCACGTCGACACGGCACACCGCGCGGTGATCGTGGACTGCGTCGATCCCGTCCCGCCGAAGCACTGAACGCCGCGCTCCGGTCGCCGGGCACGATGCGCGAACGGCTTCGAAGGTTGTACGCCACCCGTGACTTTCCTGTGTGGTGATCGACACCTCCGCAACCCGTGATGTTCGCGGGGGTGCCTCCGCTTGAGCAACTGGGGGAATCCGGACCGGTGTTCTCCCACTGCCGAGCCGAGGGGGAACCGTCCCATGCGTGAAGTGTGCGAACGCCTTCCGCGTGCCGAGGAGATGCGGGCGTGCGCGGCCGCCTTCGTCACGCGGGTCACCGCCCGCAACCGACTGCCGCTGGACTACTCCGAGCGCAGCCTGCGGCTCGTCGACTTCCTGATCGACGGACTGCGCAAGGGCGGCGCCGACCGGGAACGGGTCCACGGGACGCTGCTCGGGCTCGGGGCGTACGTCGGTGAGGTGCTGGTGCGCCGCGCGGGGGCGGTGTGGGTGGACTTCGACGCCGGCCAGCGGGCGTACTTCGGGCAGCCGGCCGGCGTCCGCATGGGGGACGGCCGGGTCTGGAACCCGCTCGGCAAGGTCGTCAACCGCTTCGAGGCCGGCGGCCCCGAGGAGTCCTTGCAGACCTTCTACCTGACCCTGCACGGCCGGGTGCGCAGGGTGGCCGCCTGACGGCTTTCGGTGAAGGCGCCGTGGGGCTGTGACAAATCTGTGAGCCGCGGCGCTGATGACCTTGGGGCTCGGGGACGGCCCGTGCCCGGTACGGACGAGGACGGTTCTTGGGCCAGCGAGGCGAACCCCGCCGCGTACAGGCGTACGACGGGGAACTGGGCGCCGCCGTCGCGCGGGCCCAGGACGGGGACGAGACCGCGTTCGCGGTGGCGTACCGGATGGTGCAGCCGGGTCTGCTCGGCTACCTGCGCGGTCTGGTCGGCGAGGACGCGGAGGACGTGGCCTCCGACGCCTGGCTGGAGATAGCCCGCGACCTCGGACGGTTCAAGGGCGACGGCGCCGGGTTCCGCGGCTGGACCGCGACCATCGCCCGCCACCGGGCACTGGACCACCTGCGCAGACAGCGGGTACGGCCCCGGGCGGCGGCGGTGCTCGAACAGGACGTACTGGACCTCCCCGGACCGCACTGCACGTATGACCAGGCACTGGAGTCCCTCTCCACCCAGCGGGCCCTCGAACTGGTCCGCGCCCTGCCCCGCGACCAGGCCGAGGCCGTCCTGCTCCGGGTGGTCGTCGGCCTCGACGGCCCCTCCGTGGCGCGGGTCCTCGGCAAGCGCCCCGGTGCGGTCCGCACCGCCGCGTACCGCGGACTCAAGCGGCTCGCCCGTCAGCTCGGCGGCCCGGGCGCGGCGGACGAGGGTGTGACGGATGGCGGCCCCCGGACGCTGGGGGAGTCGAAGTGAACGCCGACGGCCGACGGCCGTATAGATCAGGCAGAAGCGGCATCGGCAGCGGAGCCGGCAGAGGCAGTGGCACGACGCTCCCCGGGCGATCCGGCGGACCGGACCAGGGACGGGAACAGGCATGGGTGAACGGCTGAGCGGCGAGGGGCTGCCCGCCCGCCGGCGCGGGCACCCCGGCGGTACCGTCCTGGGCTCCGCGCCGGCCGGTCCCGACGCCGGGTTCGAGGCCCGCATCGCCGCCGCGCTTCGCGCGGACGGCACGGACGGCGTCGACCCCGAGGCCGAGCGGCGCGCCGTGGCCGCCTTCCGCACCGCCCGGGACTCCGGGCAGCGGCCGGCGCGGACCCGGCGCCGGGACGACTGGCGGCCCGGGCGGCCGCGCCGCGCGAGGCTCTCGGTGCGGACCACGCTCTCCGTGTTCCTCGCGAGCCTCACGCTGGGCGGCGTCGCCTTCGCGGCGATGGGTTCCCCCGGCCTCGCCGGCCCCGACGACGGCGGCACCGGCCCGCGCCGTACGCGGCCGCTGGTGAGCACCGCGCCCGGGCAGCGTGCCGCCGAGCCGGCCGGCACCGCGTCCGCGGCCCCCTCGGCCCGCCCGCACCACCCCGCCACCGCCCAGGACCTGCGCGCGCACTGCCGCGCCTACGAGCAGGTCCGGGGCCGGGGCAAGGCGCTGGACTCGACGGCCTGGCAGCGGCTCGTCGTCGCCGCTGGCGGCGAGGACGACGTCGCCGACTACTGCGCCGCGCAGCTGGCGCGCCCGGCGCGGACGACGTCACCCGCGCAGCCGAGTCACCCGGACAACGGCACGGGCGGCGGTTCGGGCAACGGTTCGGGCAATGGGACCGGCAACGGCTCGGCCGACGGCACGGGCAACAACACGCGCAACAGCGGCGGTTCCGGCCAGAACGCGGCCGGCTCGAAGCGGGCCGGCGAGTCGAAGTGACCCCGCTCCGGGCGTGAGTCCGGGGCCAGGGCAACGGCCGGGGCCGCCACCCCCCACAGGAGAGGCCCCGGCCGTCGCGCTTCACGGGCCGCGCGGCGGCCCGTACTTTCTTCAGCGCCAAGAGTGCGTTTTCTGTCACACCCCGTCGCGCACTGACGTGTCACGAGTTAGTTGCATCTTCTACAGACATGGACGTGGGCGGGTTTCTCGCCGTAACGTGCCTTTCGCGCCGGACCGAAGACATGGCGTAAAGGGAGTGCGGTGCTGGGGGACGACGCGGAGCTGACCACCGCGGTGCGTGCGGCACAGGACGGGGACGAGACCGCGTTCCGGACGGTGTACCGCGCGGTGCAGCCGAGACTGCTGGGATACGTGCGCACGCTGGTCGGAGACCCGGACGCGGAGGACGTCGCGTCCGAGGCATGGCTCCAGATCGCCCGGGACCTCGACCGGTTCAGCGGCGACGCCGACCGCTTCCGCGGCTGGGCCGCCCGGATCGCCCGCAACCGCGCGCTGGACCACATACGGATGCGCGGCCGCCGACCCGCCATCGGCGGCGACGAAACGGAACTGACCGGCCGGGCCGCCGACTCCGACACGGCCGGTGAGGCCATCGAGGCCCTGGCCACCGACAGCACCCTCTCGCTCATCGCGCGGCTTCCGCAGGACCAGGCCGAAGCGGTCGTGCTGCGCGTGGTGATGGGCCTCGACGCCAAGTCCGCCGCCGAGACGCTCGGCAAACGCGCGGGCGCCGTACGCACCGCCGCCCACCGGGGCCTGAAACGGCTCGCGGAACTGCTCGGCGGCGATCCGGAATCGGCGGGGGTGCTCGACGCGCTGCCGCCCCAGCGAGAACCGCGTGGCCGCGCGGTGACGTCCGCCACTGTGACGCATACGCGTCCGCGGACGCAGAAGGACATGTGATGGCCGACGAGCGCTGTGATTCTCCGGGGGACGGCCCCCGGGCCCCTGGCGAGTGGCTCACCGGGGAAACGGCGGAACGTCTGCTGCGCGGCGAGTCGCTCGAATTCCTCGACCCCGCGGTCCGTGACCAGGCCGAACGGCTCGCCGAAACACTGAGCGCACTCTCCGTCCCGGCGGCCGACGCGAACGGCGAGCTGCGCGGTGAGGAAGCCGCGCTGGCCGCGTTCCGCAAGGCCCGCGAGGCGGCCGAGGCCGAGCGTACCGCCGCGGCCTTCGCCGACGGCGCCCCCGGCGGGAAAGCCGCACCCCTCGCGGGCGGCACCGGCGAGGGCCTGGTCCGCATCGGTGCCCCGGCCCGTTCCGGAAGCCGCTCCCGCCGCCCGCGCTGGGCCCGGCCGGTCCGCCTGACGCTCGCCGCCGCGGTGGCCGCCGGCACGCTCGGCGGGGTCGCCATGGCGGCCGGCAGCGGGGTGCTGCCCCTCCCGTTCCAGGAGGACCGCCCGGCTCCCGCCGCCTCCGTCTCCGCGGACGAGACGCACGGACGGCCACGCGTCTCACCCTCCGCCCGGATCCCGCAGGGCCCCGGCAACGGCACCGGCACCCCGGGCGGCGGCACCGGCGCGTCCGCCGGCGGCGCCCCCTCGGGCGGGTCCACCACCGGTACCGACAAGGGCGGCACGCCTGGCCCCGGCGCGTCCGGCGGGACCACCGGCAACTGGTGGCGGGAGGCCACCACGGCCTGCCGTGACATCCGGAACGGCAAGGGTCTGGGCAACAGCCGCAAGCGGGCGCTGGAAGGCCTGGCGGGTGGCGCCGCCCGGGTCGGCAAGTACTGCGACTCCGTCCTGGCGGGCCGGCTCTCCACCGGCGGGGACGACAACGCCGACGACGACTCGGGCGACGACTCGGGCAAGGGCGAGAACGGCGGCAAGGGCAGGGGCGAAGGCAAGGACAAGGGCGGCACCGGCAAGGGTGACGAGAACGGCCAGGGCGGCGACGAGGACGGCCGAGGGCGCGGTCATCACGGCGGCCGGCACCGGGGCGCTGTCGTGTCCCCCTCCCCGTCGGCCCGCACGCCCCTGGCCCCCGGCCGGAGCAGCACCGCTCCGCTCCCCTCGCCGAGCCCCACGTACTCCGCCCTCTGACCGCTCGCCCTCGGCGCTCTTCGCCTCTGTGACCTGCGGTTTTATCGATCGCGAAATTTTTTTCGCGAGAGGTGTGACGTTTCCGGACCGCCCGACGCAGTAATGAGTGAGCCGACTGGTCATCGGCCGTCGCACTGAGCCGGGGTTCCCCCCGTACCTACGGCTCGTGCATATGGCGCGGGCGGGACACGTTCCCCCGGTCCCGCCCGCGCCCCGAATCCCTCACCAGTGGACGACGACCTTGTCGCCCACCCGCACCTGGGCGAACAGCGCGGCGATCGCCGCCTCGTCCCGTACGTTGACGCATCCGTGCGAGCCGCCCGCGTAGCCCCGGGCCGCGAAGTCGTACGAGTAGTGCACCGCCTGGCCGCCGCTGAAGAACAGCGCGTACGGCATGGGGGAGTCGTAGAGCGTCGACACATGGTGCCGTGACTTCCAGTAGACGTGGAACACACCCTCGCGGGTCGGTGTGTACTGGCTGCCGAAGCGGACCGACATCGTCTCGAGCGTGCGCCCGTCGACCATCCAGCGCAGGGTCCGGCTGTTCTTGCTGACGCACAGCACCCGCCCGGTCAGACAGCGCGGGTCGGGCGCGTCGGCCGGCTGACCGCCCATCAGGTACAGCTCCCACTTGCCGGGGCGGTGGGTCATGCCCAGCAGCCGCTGCCAGGTGACGGTGTCCAGTTCCCCGGTCCGCGGCAGCCCGCGCTTGCCCTGGAAGCCGCTGACGGCCCGCTGGGTCAGATCGTCGTACGTCCCGGTCGGCCCGTCGAACAGCCAGTCGGCCTGGCGCAGCCGCGCCTGCAGTTCGCGCACGCCCGTACCGCTGTCGCCGCGCGACCACAGCACCCGGGGCGCGGGCCCGGCGGTCCTGGCGGCGGGGGTCGGGGCGGCACGCCCGCCGGACCCGGCCGTCCCGCCGGACTCGGCCGACCGGGTGGCAGCGGGAGCGCGGCTGGACGGCAGCTCGATGCGCACGGGCAGGTGGTGCTTGCCGTCGGCGTCGGCCTGCTGCACGGTGCAGCCGCTGAGCGCGGCGAGGCCGGCGGCCGAGACGAGTGCGGCGAGTACGGCGGCAGATCTCCCCGGGATCCTCATGCCGGAGATGCTTCCCCGCGTGACCGCCGCCGAACTACGGGGCATGGTGAGGAGGTGTCGGAACGTACTGCGGAGGCATCCATGGCACGTGAGTCGGAGTCGGGGCTGCCGATCGAGCCGGTCTACGGACCCGGCGACCTGACCGGCTGGGACGCGGCCGGAGAACTCGGTGAACCGGGCGAATACCCGTACACGCGCGGGGTGTACCCGACGATGTACACCGGCCGCCCCTGGACCATGCGCCAGTACGCGGGCTTCGGCACGGCGGCGGAGTCCAACGCCCGCTACCGGCAGCTCATCGCCCACGGCACCACCGGCCTCTCCGTCGCCTTCGACCTGCCCACCCAGATGGGCCACGACTCCGACGCGCCCCTCGCGCACGGCGAGGTCGGCAAGGTCGGCGTGGCCATCGACTCGATCGAGGACATGCGGGTGCTGTTCGACGGCATCCCGCTGGACCAGGTCTCCACGTCGATGACGATCAACGCCCCGGCGGCCCTGCTGCTGCTCCTCTACCAACTGGTGGCGGAGGAGCAGGGCGTACCGGCTGACCGGCTGACCGGCACCATCCAGAACGACGTCCTGAAGGAGTACATCGCGCGCGGGACGTACATCTTCCCGCCGAAGCCATCGCTGCGCCTGACGGCGGACATCTTCAAGTACTGCGGCGCCGAGATCCCCAGGTGGAACACCATCTCCATCTCCGGCTACCACATGGCCGAGGCGGGCGCCTCGCCCGCGCAGGAGATCGCCTTCACCCTCGCCGACGGCATCGAGTACGTCCGCACGGCCGTGGCGGCGGGCATGGACGTGGACGACTTCGCGCCCCGCCTGTCCTTCTTCTTCGTGGCCCGCACGACGCTGCTGGAGGAGGTCGCCAAGTTCCGCGCGGCGCGCCGGATCTGGGCGCGGGTGATGAGGGAGGAGTTCGGCGCGCGGAACCCCAAGTCCCTGATGCTGCGCTTCCACACCCAGACGGCGGGCGTCCAGCTGACCGCGCAGCAGCCGGAGGTGAACCTGGTCCGGGTCGCGGTGCAGGCCCTCGGGGCCGTCCTCGGCGGCACGCAGTCCCTGCACACCAACTCCTTCGACGAGGCGATCGCCCTGCCGACGGACAAGAGCGCCCGGCTGGCCCTGCGCACCCAGCAGGTGCTGGCGCACGAGACGGACGTGACGGCGACGGTCGACCCCTTCGCCGGCTCCTACGCGGTGGAGCGGCTGACCGACGACGTGGAGGCGGCCGCGCTGGACCTGATGCGCTGGGTCGAGGACCTGGGCGGCGCGGAGGCGGCGATCGAACAGGGCTTCCAGAAGGCCGAGATCGAGCGGAACGCGTACCGCATCGCGCAGGAGACCGACTCCGGTGAGCGCGTGGTGGTCGGAGTCAACCGCTTCCGGCTCGACGAGGAGGAGCCCTACGAGCCGCTGCGCGTGGACCCGGCCATCGAGGCCCGGCAGGCGGAGCGGCTGGCCCGGCTGCGGGCCGAGCGGGACGGGGGCGCGGTGGACGCGGCGCTGACCGAGCTCAAGAAGGCCGCGGCGGGCGAGGACAACGTCCTGTACCCGATGCGGGAGGCGCTGCGGGCGCGGGCGACGGTGGGCGAGGTGTGCGACGCCCTCCGGTCGGTCTGGGGCAGTTACGTGCCCTCGGACGCCTTCTGAGCCCGGGCACGTCTCGCCCTCCGAAATCCCCGGCCGCACTGTCGTACCCCCGTGCGACACTCCTTTCCATGTTCGGCGTCATCGATCTCCCCACCTATCTGGCAGGGCTCGTCCTCATCGTCCTGCTGCCCGGTCCCAACTCGCTCTACGTGCTCTCCGTCGCCGCCCGGCGCGGCGTCCGGTCCGGCTACACCGCCGCCGCCGGGGTCTGGTGCGGGGACACCGTGCTGATGACGCTGTCCGCCGCGGGGGTCGCCTCCCTGCTGCAGGCCAACGCCGTGCTGTTCGGCATCGTGAAGTACGCCGGCGCGGGCTATCTGACCTGGCTGGCGATCGGGATGATGCGGTCCGCGTGGCAGATGTGGCGGACCCGGCGGGAGAAGGCCGTCGAGGAGACCGCGGCCGTCGTCGCGGCCGAGGAGCGGCCGTTCCGCCGCGCCCTCGTCGTCAGCCTCTTCAACCCCAAGGCGATCCTGTTCTTCGTCGCCTTCTTCGTGCAGTTCGTCGACCCGGGCTACGCCTACCCGGCCCTCTCGTTCGTCGTCCTCGGCGCCTTCGCGCAGGCGGCCAGCTTCCTGTACCTGAGCGCGCTGATATTCGGCGGCACCCGGCTCGCCGCCGCCTTCCGCCGCCGCAAGCGGCTGTCGGCCACGGCCACCTCGGCGGCGGGCGCCCTGTTCCTCGGTTTCGCGGTCAAGCTGTCGCTGGCGAGCGCGTAGGACGCGGGCCCGCCGGGCCGCCCGTCCGGGCGGCCCGGCGGGACACCGGGGCCGTGCGGCCGGTCAGCCCCTGGCGGCGCGCGCGTTGCGTATCGCCCGCGTGACGACGGGCGGGAGCAGGTCGACCGCGACCCGCCGGGCCCGGCCGCCGTGGCGGGCGGCCGGCACCGCGGGGGCCGGCGCCGGCCGTCCGGGTGCCCCTGGGGCGGCCGCCCTCGCGTGCCTGGAGGGCGGGAACTCCGGCGCCTTCATACCCCTGGACTTCAGCCGGACGATCCGGTGCCCGGCGGCCTCCTGGACGCTCAGGTGGCAGTCGGACCGCTCCCGCGCCATGGCGATGAGCCGTTCCTGGACCGGCTCCGGATCCCCCCAGGTGCCGTAGAGCTTCTGTGTGCTCAGACAGATGGGGCGCAGGCCCCGGTTGAGCACGGCCTCCCAGGTGGCCACGGACACGCCCGGGGTGTGCTCGGAGCGGAAGTCGTCGAGGACGACGGTGCCGCCGGGCAGCAGCAGGTCGTGGGCCGCGCCTATGTCGTCGCGCACGTGCTCGTACAGATGCGAGGCGTCGATGTGCGCGAACCGGCAGGAGCGCGGCGCGACCTCCGCGCGCACCAGGGAACTGGGCCCCTGGAGCACACGGGGCAGTTCGTCGTGGAAGGAGCGGTAGTTCGCCTCGAACGCGTGCCGGGTCAGCGCGCCGTAGGACTTGGCCGACTCGGCCCGGTTGGCGTTGTCCGGGGCGTCGCCCTCGAAGAGGTCGCACACCGTGTACCGCTCGCCGGGCTGCCGGTGCCGGCCGGTGAAGATCGCGCTCTTGCCCAGGTAGACGCCGACCTCCAGGAGGTCGCCGCGGGTTCCGGAGGCCTCCTGGAGGTTCAGGAACCAGTCGAAGAGCAGTTGGTCGAGCACCGGGAACCAGCCGGGCACGTCGTCGAGGCGGTGGGGCGGTCGCGTCGTTTCCTGGGTGGTGGCCATGGGGCGGATGCACTCCCTCGATAGGCAGTCTGTGAGATCCCTGCGAAAGCCTGTGGGGGGCGGCAAGGCATCACGGTGTCTGCCCCGAGGGGCGGTGCGGAAGCCAAGAAAAGGTGAACGGATGAACAACGTCCGGACCGTGCGCCGGGCCGGCCGTTTCCTTTCCCTATTTCGGCAAGGTGAACGACACCGGAATTCCAGGTGTACGGGTTTTCTTCAGTGCCCTTTTCAGTCGCGGGCCGAATGGCTTCTCCACGAACCGGTGCATCAGCCACGCCAGCAGCAGCATGCCCAGCACGGTCGCGGCGAGCGTCGCGTACGCGGGCAGCCCGAGGCCGCGGCGCAGCACCCGGATGACGAACCAGCCCAGGTGCTCGTGGACCAGGTAGAACGGGTAGGTCAGCGCGCCGGCCGTGGCCAGCCAGGGCCAGTTCGCCCGACTGGTCCAGCCCAGCGCCACGGCCGCCACGGCGGCGAAGGCGAGGGTGACGATCAGCACGATCACGAGCGGGCTGCGGACGAAGTCCCCGTGCGCCCCCGGATGCCAGAGCCCGGTCGTGGCGGTGCTCTGCCCGAGCAGCCAGGAGACGGCCACGATGCCCCACAGCAGCAGGTCGCTGCCGAAGCGGTGGATCAGGTAGAGGGCGAGGCCGCCGACGAAGAAGGGCGCGTACTCCGGCATGACGATCTGGTCCGTCAGCGCGTTGCCGCTGGTGCGGCACACCACCGCAGCCAGCGTCCACACGGAGGCGAAGAGCACCACCCGGCGGTAGGTGACCCCGCGCACGACGACGAACAGGGCGAACAGCGCGTAGAAGCGCACCTCGACCCAGAGCGTCCAGCACACGCCCAGCACCCGCGGTGCTCCCATGGGCTGCTGCAGCATCGTCAGGTTGACCAGGAACTCGTCCGGCCGGACCGCGCGCACCACGGCCGGCAGCACCAGGGCGGCGCCGGTGACCAGCACCAGCGCCACCCAGTAGGCGGGGTAGAGACGGGCGACCCGGGACCGGAAGAAGTCGCCGAGACTGCGGCCCCAACTGCTCATGCAGATGACGAAACCGCTGATGACGAAGAAGAACTGGACGCCCAGACAGCCGTACGTCGCCACCTGGGACAGGGTCGGGAAGACACGTGACGGGCTCTGGTGCCAGGACTCCGAGACCGTGCCGCCGCGTCCGGCGTAGTGGTAGAGGCAGACCATCAGCGCGGCCACGAGCCGCAGGCCGTCGAGGGCGTGCAGCCGGCCCCGCCGTCCGGTGCGGGCGGCGGGGGACGGGCCCGCCTCGGGCACCGGGGGAGCGGGAACGGCGGCGAGGGAAGGCGAAGAAGCAGGCATGGTGCCCCAGAACCTAGTCGATAAACCGCTGATAATGCCGATCCCTTTTGTGAAAGTCCCCGGTGCGGAGGTACTGGATCACCGGTACCTGGGCGAATCACAGAAATGACTTGGTTGACAGCCCAACCATTCGCCGTGTCGTCCGAATTCGTTCACCTGGGCGTCGTTTTGGCTTCCTAGTTTCTCCATCAACCCCCACGTTTCGGCAAACCCATGGCATGCCGCCGTATACACAGTCTTTGCTTGGCACACATCAGGAGAGCTATGACGAGGGTCCAGAACCGGCGGACGCCCGCTCGTGGAGGGGGACTGGAGGACTGCCTGCACGCCTGTGCCGTTCACAGCGGCAAACTCGTGGGCAGCCTCGACCGCCGGCGCACGGAACTGGCCGAGCAGCTGCGCAGGCTGCTCGTGGTGGTGAGCACCACCGGCACCGCCACCCCCGCGCCCGCCCCGGCCGGCGGCGCGACCGCGCTGCTCAAGCGGGCCGTCAAAGGGCCCGCCGCACCCGCCGGAGGTCTGAGCAACGACCTGCTGGACGCCCTGCTGGCCGTCGCGGGCAAGGCCCTGGAATGCGGCTACGACGACGAACTGCACCTCGCCCTGCGGATCAGCGACACCGTCCTCGACCGGCGCCGCAACTCCCGGGCCGGGTGGCGGCTGCGCGCCCGCGTCCTGGAGACGCTCGGCGAGGAGCGGGAGGCCGTCGAGGCGTACGAGCGCTATCTGGAGCTGACCGAGGAGGACGGCTTCGGCGTGGCCGCCCGGATCACCGGGCTGCGCCGGGCCGCCGAGCGCGAGCGCGACCTGCTCGCCCTGCTGGAGCGCCAGTGCCCGCGCGCCGCCGGCTTCGCCGACGCACCCGCCACCGACGTCTGGGCCGAGGGCCTCGCCCTGCACGCCCGCGGCGACTGGGAGGCGGCCGAACCCCGCCTGGTCGGCGCCCTGCTGGCGCTCGCCGCCGAGCAGGCCCCGGTCGCCGACCGGCAGGAACTGCTCGGCCAGTACCTCGAACTGCGCACCGGCGTCCCCGGCGACGACCTCACCGAGGCCGTCGCCCTCTACGCCGAACAGCGCCGGGTCCGGATGCGCGGCCCGGTCGCCGACCCCACCGTCGGCGGCGTGCACTGGATCGGCCTCGGCGAGTTCCGCAACCTGATCGCCGGCAAGTCCGTGTGCCTGATCGCCAACTCCGGCCGTGTGGGCGAGAGCGGCCTCGGCGGCCGGATCGACGACTACGACCTCGTCGTGCGCTTCAACTCCTACCGGATCGACCCGAAGCACACCGGCGGCCGCACCGACATCCACGCCACCATCCACAAGCACGGCTTCAACTGGGACAAGCCGGTGACCACCCGGCTCGTCTTCGGCGGCGTCTCCGGCGACTGGAAGCACTCGCTGCGCAACCGCCTGGTGCCCGGCGCCCAGCGGTACCTCGGGGACGAGTCGCTGCGCTGGCCCGTCCGCAACATCGGCCGGCTCGGCAACGACGTCTGGTCCGGCATCCCCACCACCGGCTTCAACATGCTGTGGCTGCTGGACTTCCTGGACGTCAGCCCCACCCTCGACCTGATCGGCTTCGACTTCTACGAGTCCGGCGCCTACCGCGTGCCGGAGGCCATGAAGCTCGCGATCACGTCCGTGCACGAGTACACCAGCGAGAAGGCATGGGTCATGGAGCGGGCCCAGAGCGTGACCGACCTGAGGATATCCCTGCGATGACCACCGCCATCCCGGTAACACCGGAGACCTCCGCGCACGCCCTGACCAAGAAGCGGCGCATCGCCTTCGCGAGCTTCGTCGACGAGAACTACCTGCCCGGGTTCCTCGTCCTGCTGCGCAGCCTCGCCCTGTCCAACCCGGGCGTCTGCGAGGACTTCGTCGTCCTCCACGACGACCTCAAGCCCTCCTCCGTCGCCCGCATCCGCGCCCTGCACCCGAGGATCGTGCTGCGCCGCGTCGACGCCGCCCACTACGACTCCTACGTCAAGGGCGACCAGGACAACTACCTGGTGCGCAAGGCGTACTTCATCCTCGACGTCTTCCGGCTGCGCGACTACGACACGGTCATCACCCTGGACACCGACATGGTCGTCCTCGGCGACCTCGGCGAACTGCTCGCACTGCGCGAGGGGCTCGCGGCCGTCCCGCAGTTCTTCTACGGGCAGCACAAGCTCAACTCCGGGCTGCTGGTCATCCAGCGCGAGTACCTCTCCGACGCGTTCTGCGCGCGGCTCGACGCGGTCGGGCGCGGCGGCGGCTACGAACTCGACAAGCACGACCAGGGCATCCTCAACGCCGTCCTCGACGGCGACTTCGTCCGCCTGGACACCCGCTACAACTTCGTCAAGCGGCGCCTGTCCGGCGACCTGCCGGTTCCGGACGACACCGCGATCCTGCACTTCACCGGCCGGCACAAGCCCTGGCAGGGCGGCGAGGCCGGATACCAGCGGGCCGAGGAGCGCTGGCGGGAGTTCGAGCTGTCCGACGCCGAGTTCCACGCGGCCTACCTGGGCGGCGGCGGCACCCTCCACCACGACCTGCTGGTGCACTACGGCACCCCGCACGTGCGGCGCACCGGGGACGTGGAGGCCGCCCGCAAGGTCGCCGCCGCGCACATCGGGGCCGGCGACTACCAGGACGCCGTCGACATCCTGAGCGGTGTGCGCATCCCGCTGGACGAGGCCTGGACGCACGAGGTGTTCGGGCACGCCCTGATGAGCGTCTCCCGCTACGCGGAGGCGAAGACCCAGCTCCTGCTGGCCACCGCCGCCCCCAACCGGGCCGCCACCGCCTACGCCCGCCTCGCCCAGATGGCCTGGGTGCGCGGCGACAACGCCGAGGCGCTGCGGCACGCCACCGCCGGCCTCACCGTCGACCCCACCCACCGCTCCAGCCGGCTGTGGGCCCAGCGCGCGGCCGCCGTCCCGGCCCAGGAGCAGGGCGCCGCCGAGGACCAGCTCGCCCACGTCGCCTTCTACATGGACCGGCAGGGCAACGCGGGCGACAAGCTGCTGCCCGAGACCGTCCGGCTCGCCTTCGGCCCCGACACCACCTCCCGCCGCTGGACCTCCGTCCACGCCCACCGGCTGTTCGACAAGGCCGCCCTGGAACGGGTCAACGCCCGGCGCGGCCTGGTCATCGGCGGCGGCGGACTGTTCATCCCCGACACCATGCCCAACGGCAACAGCGCCTGGCAGTGGAACGTCCCGGACGAGCACCTGCGCGCCGTCGACGTGCCGATCATGGTGTTCGCGGTCGGCTTCAACGCCTTCGACGGGCAGTCTTACCGCGCCCGGCGGTTCAACGAGAGCCTGCGGCTGCTGGTGGAGAAGTCCGCCTTCTTCGGACTGCGCAACCACGGCTCCATCGCCAGGGTCCGCTCCCTGCTCCCGCCCGAGCTGCACGACCGGATCGTCTTCCAGCCCTGCCCGACCACGGTCATGCGCCAGTTGGTGGCCGGCTGGACCGACCCGGCGAACCGCGAGGACACCGTCCTGCTGAACGCCGCCTACGACCGGGCGGGCCTGCGCTTCGGGCACGACTACGGGCACTTCCTCGCCGAGATGGCGAAGGCCGTGCGCGCGATCGGTGCCCACACCGAGGTCCGCTGCGTCGCCCACTCCCTGGACGACGAGCGGATCGCCTTCGACCTGCGCCGCGAACACGGGATCTCGCTGCCGGTGATCCCGATGTACGACTTCGACAACGACACCATCCGCGAGACGTACGCGAAGACGAAGCTGGTCATCGGCATGCGCGGACACGCCGGGATGATCCCCTTCGGGGTCGGCACGCCCATCGTCAGTCTGATCTCGCACCCGAAGATGGCGTACTTCCTCAGCGACATCGAGCGCCCCGAGTGGGGTGTCTCGGTGCACGAGCGGAACCTGGGCGAGGTGCTCACCGAGCGGGCCCTCGACATCCTGGACCACCACGACCGGACCGTCGCCGACGTGCACGACCGGCAGGAACTGCTCTGGAAGGTCACCCAGGAGAACGCGGCCCGGATCCGCACGATCCTCGGCCGCTGAACACCGCGAAGGGCGGGCCCGCGAAGGGCCCGCCCTGGCGGAGAGGAGGGGGATCAGCGCCGTACGGCCCGGCGCAGACCGCGCGCCTTGCGCGCCATCCGGCGGACCGTGGCGTTGCGCGGGATGAACGCGAGCTGGGACGGCACCCCACCGGGCAGCGCGAGGGAGGTCAGCCGCTTGCGCTTGAAGTAGCGCAGGGTGCGCTCGTCCAGACGGCCCGCGAGGTACCGCTCGGTCTCGCCGCGCAGCCCGGGCAGGATCTTCGGCTGCATCGCGAAGCCCACCGCGCGGACCAGCGCGCCGAGCGCCGCCACGTCCATGCCGGGCTTCCGCTCGCGGACCGCGGCCTGGTCGTCCAGGTCCGGCAGCAGCGCGTCCACCACGGTGACCGGGATCCGGTTGCTGTTCTCGAACGGCGTCAGCCGCTCCAGCAGCATCCCGGTGCCGACCCGGGCCACCGGCAGGCCGTACAGCGCGGACGCGGTGAGCAGGGCGGTGGAGAAGCAGCCGACCACCAGCGCCGGACGCATCCGCTGGTACAGCACCTCGGCGAGGACCGGCGTGTCCAGCACGGTGAGGTCCACCCCGAGCCGCTCCGCCTCCTCCTCCAGCGTGCGGGTGAAGCGCGCGGGGGCGGTGGGGTGCGGCTTGAACACCACCGTGCCGTGCCCGAGCCGATGGGCACCCCGCAGCATCCGCACATGCAGGTCCTCCTCCTGCTCGGCGGTGAGGATGCCCAGCGCGGACAGGTACTGGCCGAGCAGCAGCGCCGGCTCCTCCACCTTCGGCAGATCCCCGGTGGGCGGCGCCAGCTCGGCCAGGACCTCGGTGAAGGCGGGCGTCGGCACGATCTCGGCCGGGACACCGAACTCGGTGAGCAGCAGCGGCTCCAGGCCCGGCACCAGGTCGAGGTGGAGCACCCGGTCCACCCGGGTGCCGACCAGCGGGTCGATCTTGTTCCGGGTGGGGCCGTAGCTCATCAGGCCGTCGGCGTAGACGGTGACCGGGGCGCCGGTGAAGATCTGGGCGAGCGAGAGCGACGGGTTGACCTGGATCGACTCCACGGCCAGCTCCACGTCCTCGTCCCCGAGCCGCCACTCGTGGCGCAGATACCGCTCCCAGAGCGGCAGGTCCTCCGGCCGGGGAGCCCAGCCGCCGGGGTGGAAGGGGAAGATCGCCTCGTTGTACGACAGCACCTCGTCGAAGCGCTCGCGCAGCCGCTCGAAGCCGGGCATCAGCTCCGGTCCCGGCGTGGTCTCGGGCGTGGCCGCGTTGTTGCAGACCAGCAGGATCCGCCGGTCGGCGGGGCGGAAGCAGCCGGAGTCCAGTGCGGCGGCCAGGGTGGCCGTGCCGTACAGCGTCGACGCCTGGAGGATCTGGGTGGTCACGCGGCGGCTCCCGCGGCGACGGGGCGGCGGCGCAGCCGGCGCAGCTTGGTGGCGCGCTGCAGGTCCATGGAGTCCAGCGCGTCGTCCAGGACGTCCTGCGGCATGCGCCGCAGCGCGGCGGAACTCATGGATTTCAGTTTTCTCGCCACCGCCGGCTCGAACCTTTCGATGGATCCCAGGTGATGGGAAATGATGGCGCAATACGTTCGCACGGCCTTCGGCAGCAGCGCACCGGCTTCCGGGTCCTCGGCGGTTTCCGCGACGACCTGGTCGAAAGCGCGAATGAAATCGAGCTGACGGACATCACCGATCTGGGTGAGTGAGGAGGCGACCCCGCGCCGGTAGAACACGCCGAGCAGACCGACCGCGGCGAACGACTGCGCCTCCCGGTGCAGCTTCCAGATCCACGGCCGGTCCTCGGCCGTGCGCAGCCCGTCGGTGAAGTGCAGCAGCCCCTTGTCCACCAGCCGGCGGTGGTAGACGCCCGCCCAGGCGTAGGCGTAGTCCACGGAGGTCGACCGGTCGGCGGGCAGGATCGCCTCGCGCGGGTCCAGCACCACGTTCCGCCGCCCGACCGGCACCCGGTGCACGGCGCGGGCCCGCGCCGTGCACTGCACATGGTCGGTGCGCAGGAAGTCGCAGCCCAGTTCCTCGATGGCGGCGACCAGCTTCGGGTAGTAGCCGGGGGCGAGCCAGTCGTCCCCGTCCAGGAAGGTCAGATACTCGCCGCGCGCCCGGTCGATGCCGGTGTTGCGGGCGGTCGCCAGCCCCCCGTTCCGCTCGTGCCGGACGAGGACCGCGCCCGGCAGCTCGCGCTCCGCGCGCGCGAGGATCTCTGGTGTCCCGTCGCGGGAACAGTCGTCGACGAGAATGAATTCGAAGTCCTCACGCGCGTTCGCACCGAGGCTCCTCAGGGTGTCGGGCGCGTATTGCTGCACGTTGTAGAACGGCACGATGACGGAGAGCTTGACCACGTCACGGACGTTAGGGCGAAGCCCGTCATTCGTCTTGACCGCCGGCTTGATGCAGGGTGAACGACGCGTGGCGAAGCTGTGAACCGGGTCTTTTTCCACGCCGATCACGGCCCGATTCGCCATTCGGCGATGTGCTGTTAACCGTTTGTTGCATTCGGGTTGGGCGGAACCTCTCAATGCCTTCCTAGCGTCTTCGACGTGCCAGCAAGTGCAACGAAGTCCCTGCGGATCGCCGTCCTGGCGGACTCCGACACCCGGTGGAAATGGGGCGCGCTCACCGCGCAGCGACTCACCCCCACCGGTGCCGACGTCCGGCTCGACGGCTACCTCCTGCGCGGACGAGCCACCCCCACCGCCCGCCAGCTCCGGGAGGTCGGCGTCCGCGCCGACTCCCTCAGCGAGGTCACCGGCGTCCAGTTCCTGCGCGCGATGAGCGACAGCGCCGAGGAGCCGTACGACATCCTCGTCCTCGCCCTGGTCGGCGGCGGTGTGCAGGCGATGCTGCACGGGCTGCGCAACGCCTGGGCCTCAGGCAGGCGCCCCGTGGTCGTCACCGGATACGTCGGTGTCGTCTACGAGAAGCTCGCCGACGGCCTGCTGCTGCGCCACGGAGCCGACCTCGTCCTCGCCAACTCGGCCCACGACGCGGACCGCTTCCGGGCCGTCTACGAAGGGGTCGGCGCCGACGCCTCCGCGGTCACCGAGGTCGCGCTGCCCTTCCTCGGCGGAGCGGCCTACACCGGCGAACACGAGCCGTACACCGTGGTGTTCGCGGCCCAGCCCTCCGTCCCGGACAGCCGCCGGGACCGCACCTACCTGCTGAACCGGCTCATCGAGCACGCCCGCCGGCACCCCGAGCGCGAGGTGCTGCTGAAGCTGCGCTCCAAGCCCGGCGAACACACCACCCACATCGAGGAACTGCCGTACCAGAAGCTGGTGCAGGGCATGGCGCCGCCCGCCAACTTCCGCCTGGTGTACGGGCACATGGGCGAGGTGCTGGACCGCACCGACCTGCTGGTCACGATCAGCTCCACAGCCGCCCTCGAAGCCCTGCACCGGCGCATCCCCACGGTCGTCCTGACCGACCTGGGCGTGCGCGAGGTGCTCGGCAACCACCACTTCACCGGCTCCGGCTGCCTCGCATCCTGGGACCAGCTCGACGCCGGCCACCGCCCGGCCGTCGACCCGCAGTGGCTGGCCCGGCAGGGCGTCTCGGCCGACGGCTCCTACGGGACCGCCTTCGACACCGCCCGCGAACGCATCACCAAGCTGCTGGACCGGTCCGGCGGCCTGCCGCCCCTGAACCCCTACTACACACCCGAGACCGCGCCCGGCTACCTGCCCGGCATCCTCGCCCGCCACCACCTCGGCCCCGACGGCGCCCCGCTGCCCGGCGCGCCCGCCGCCGACAAGGAGCCCGGACCCGTCCGCCAGATCGTGCGCCGGGCCGCACGTGGCGCCTACCGCCACGGCGTGCAGCGAGTGGCCCCCGTGATCCGACGGATGGGGGAGCTGTGAGCGGCCGGATCCCACGTCAAGGAGAGAACCCCATGCCCCACACGGAAGCGGAACCGGGCGCCTCGGTGCCCCGGGTGCTCGCGGTGATCCCCGCCCGCGGCGGCTCCAAGGGCGTGCCCGCGAAGAACCTCGCCCCGGTCGGCGGCATCCCGCTGGTCACCCGCGCGGTGCGCGAGTGCCGGGCGACCCGGCTGGTCACCGACGTCGTGGTCTCCACCGACGACCAGGCCATCGCCGCCGCGGCCCGCCAGGCCGGCGCCGAGGTCGTACTCCGCCCCGCCGCCATAGCCGGGGACACGGCGACCTCGGAGGCCGCCGTCCTGCACGCCATGGACGCGCACGAGGCCCTGCACGGCGCGGCGGTCGACGTCGTCCTGCTGGTGCAGTGCACCAGCCCGTTCCTGGTCCGCGAGGACGTGGACGCGGTCGCCGCCGCCGTCGTGGAGAACGGCGCCGACACCGCCGTGACCGTCGCCGCCTTCCACGGCTTCGTCTGGCGGGACGCGGCCGACGACCCGGTCACGGCCGGCACCGGCCCGGCCGCCGCCGTCGGCGCCGCCCTGACGGCGGTCGACACCACGACGGTCCCCGGCACCACGACGGTCGGCGGCGGTTACGGCGTCAACCACGACAAGTCCTTCCGCCCCCGCCGCCAGGACCGCCCCCAGGACCTGCTGGAGACCGGCGCCGCCTACGCGATGGCCGCGACCGGCTTCCGCGAGCACCGGCACCGCTTCTTCGGCCACACCGAGCTGGTCCGCACCGACCCGGCCCGGGTGCTGGAGATCGACGACCCGCACGACCTGGCCCGCGCCCGCGCCCTCGCCCCGCTCTTCGACGCGGACCGGCCCGGCGCCCTCCCCACCTACGACGACATCGACGCCGTAGTCCTCGACTTCGACGGCACCCAGACCGACGACCGGGTGCTGATCGACTCCGACGGACGGGAGTTCGTCTCCGTGCACCGCGGCGACGGACTCGGCATCGCGGCCCTCCGCCGGAGCGGCCTGAAGATGCTGATCCTGTCCACGGAACAGAACCCGGTGGTCGGCGCCCGCGCCCGGAAGCTCAAGCTCCCGGTGCTGCACGGCATCGACCGCAAGGACCTCGCCCTCAAGCAGTGGTGCGAGGAGCAGGGCATCGCGCCGGAGCGCGTGCTCTACGTCGGCAACGACGTCAACGACCTCCCGTGCTTCGCCCTCGTCGGCTGGCCCGTGGCGGTCGCGAGCGCCCACGACGTCGTACGCGGCGCCGCACGCGCGGTCACCACCGTCCCCGGCGGTGACGGCGCGATCCGAGAGATCGCCAGCTGGATCCTCGGCCCCTCTCTCGATTCCCTCCCCAAGTAAGGACATCTCCTGCCATGAGCACCAACTCCCGCATCCGCACCTTCGGTACGCGCGAGGCCGGCCCGGGCCGCCCCGTCTACATCTGCGGTGAGATCGGCATCAACCACAACGGTGAGCTGGAGAACGCCTTCAAGCTCATCGACGTGGCCGCCGAGGCCGGCTGCGACGCCGTGAAGTTCCAGAAGCGCACCCCGGAGATCTGCACCCCGCGCGACCAGTGGGACATCGAGCGCGACACCCCCTGGGGCCGGATGACCTACATCGACTACCGCCACCGGGTCGAGTTCGGCGAGGACGAGTACCGCCAGATCGACGAGTACTGCAAGAGCAGGAACATCGACTGGTTCGCCTCCCCGTGGGACACCGAGGCCGTCGCCTTCCTGGAGAAGTTCGACGTCCCCGCCCACAAGGTGGCCTCCGCCTCCCTCACCGACGACGAGCTGCTCCGCGCACTGCGCGCCACCGGCCGCACGGTCATCCTGTCCTCCGGCATGTCGACCCCGAAGCAGATCCGCCACGCGGTCGAGGTCCTGGGCAGCGAGAACATCCTGCTCTGCCACGCCACCTCGACGTACCCGGCGAAGGCCGAGGAGCTCAACCTCCGCGTCATCAACACCCTGCAGGACGAGTACCCGAACGTCCCGATCGGCTACTCCGGCCACGAGACCGGCCTGCAGACCACGCTGGCCGCCGTCGCCCTCGGCGCCACCTTCGTCGAGCGCCACATCACCCTCGACCGCGCCATGTGGGGCTCCGACCAGGCCGCCTCCGTCGAGCCGCAGGGCCTGACGCGCCTGGTCCGCGACATCCGCACCATCGAGGCCTCCCTCGGTGACGGCGTCAAGAAGGTCTACGACTCCGAGCTGGGCCCGATGAAGAAGCTGCGCCGCGTCACCGGCGTCGTCGCCGAGGCGGAGATCGCGGCGGCCGCGGGCGAGCCGGTCGCGGTCTGAGCACCCCGATCGCCCAACGGTTGCCCTGAGACGGGACGGTCGTACGCCGATGAGCCCCCGCGCCGGTCACACCGGCCAATCTGCCCGCACGCTCGCCTTCGTGGAGAGCCCGGTACAGCTGCTGAACGTACTGGAGTGGGCGCACCTGCACGGCCTGCAGGGCGCGCCACCGGACGCCCTGCCGTCCGTGCCCGCGCAGATACGCCGGTCACCGGCCGGTGCTTCACCAGCGGCCGGCGCGGAGCTCACCCTCGTCGTGCTGTCCCCGACCGACCCCATGACCCGGGGCCAGCTCCGCCGCATGGCCGACCTGGCCCGGGACGAGGGGTACCGGGTGCGCTGGGAGGAGGCGCGGGGCGGCACGACCGCGCCCTTCCACACCATCGGCGGCCTGGCCGGCCCGCTGCGCCGCGCCGACCGCATCGTCATGGGAGACCCCTTCTCCCGCTACGTGCAACTGCTCCTGACCATCACCCGGGCCCGCGATCTGGTCGTCGTCGACGACGGCACCGCGACCATGGAGTTCGTCGCCCAACTGGCCCGCGGCGAGCGCCTGGTCCGCTGGCACCGCAAGGGCGGCCGCCCCGGCCCCCGCGACCTGCTCTTCGCCCCGGTCTCCTCCTCGGCCCGCCGCCGCCTCACCCCGAGCGAGCACCGCCGGGTCGAGGTCTTCTCCTCCATGCCGGTGACCGAGACCCCGGACGGCGTCACGGTCACCGCCAACGACTTCGCCTGGACCCGCGCCCGTTTCGGCCCCCCGCGCATCACCACGAGCGCCGACATGGTCGGCACGTCCCTGGTAGAGACCGGCGTGGTCGACGGCGACCGCTACCTGGCCGCCGTCCAGTCCCTGGCCGGGGCCCACGGAGCCACCCGCTACTTCGCCCACCGCCGCGAGAGCACCGACAAACTCCACCGCCTCGCCACGGAGACGGGCCTGGAGATCGTCCGCCCCGACCTCCCCCTGGAACTCATCGCCCGCCGGGGCCCCATCGGCCGCACCATCCTCAGCTTCCCCTCCACCGTCGTCCACACCCTCCCGCTGGCCCTGGCCGGCACCGGCGTCCGCGTGGCGGTCTGCGACATCGACCCCACCTGGCTCACGGAGACCGCCTCGCCGCGCGCACAGGGGTTCCTGTCGGGGGTCACGGGCACGGCGCGGGACGTGCACCGGCTGGCGGCGGTGGGGCCGGCCTGAGAACGGGGCGTGCCTCTCCCCGCCGTGCGGTCGCTGTCACCGATCGATCACGGTGGGATGAACGCCGACTGATGCGGCACTAAAGTCTTCCCGTTACAACTGGTTGTGGGGGCAACCAGAGTGCCTTTCGGCTGCCGACGTCCTGGGGAGGGTTTGCAGCGCATGAGTCGTCGCTCTACTGGTTTTGTCGGTGCCTGGGCCGAAATGCAACGGCAGCAGCAGCGCCAACTGGAAGCAGAAGCCCGACGGCGCAGACAGCAGGAACAGCAGGCACGGGCCTACCAGCGGCGAGCCGCCCAGAGCCACCGCGAGTACCGGCAGGCGGAGGCCCTCCGGCGTACGGAGGAACTGGACGCACAGGTCGCCTCGCTGCAGGGGCTTCTCGCCTCGGGCTGTCGGGCACCGGCCTTCCGGGCCTCCTCGCTCATGCGGCCCGAGGAGGTTCAGCCCTTCTCCCCGGGACCGCTGGCGCAGCCTGTGCCGATGCCGGACTTCAGCCGGTACGAGACGCAGAGCGGCTGGACGGCGGGCCGCCGGGCCCAGGCGCAGGCCGAAGCCCGAGCGCGCTTCGAACGCGATTGGCACGCCGCCCAGGCAGCGGAGACGCACCGGCAGCGACAGCTGGCGGCGTACCAGCGGCAGTACCAGCAGTGGGCTGACGCCCAGCTCGAAGAGGTCCGGAGGCACAACGCCGGCGTCCTCGCGCTGACCGAGGGGGTGAGACGCCACGATCCCGACGCCGTGAACGAGTACTTCTCCGCCGCCCTCTACGCCTCCACGGCATGGCCGGAGGAGCTCCCGCGCCAGGTGGCGGCGGCCTACGACCCGGCGGCGCGGCAGCTCGTGCTGGACTGGGAACTGCCCGCCTACGGCATCGTGCCGGAGGCCAAGGCCGTTCGGTACGTCTCCGGGACCGACCAGGACAAGGAGACGCCCCGCCCCGTGGGTCAGCGCCGTGCCCTGTACCGGGAGGTGCTCGCACAGTGCATGCTGCTCGTATTGCACGAGCTGTTCGCCGCCGACGAGTTGGGCGCGCTCGAGTCGGTGGCCCTGAACGGCTTCGTCGACGGGCACGACCCCACGACGGGCAGGCCGGGCCAGATCTTCCTCGCGACGGTCATGGCTTCCCGCTCCTCGTTCCGCGATCTGCACCTGGCACAGGTGGACGCGTGCAGTTGCCTGGCCGACGCACTGCGCGGGCAGCTCTCGGCCCGGCCGGACCAGCTCACGCCGGTACGGCCGGGCAGGCGGCCGCAGGATGTCGGGAACCGTGTGGTCGCCCACGGCGGCGACGAGGAGCCCGACCTGTTCACCATGGACCCCATCGCCTTCGAGAACCTCGTCGCGGATCTCTTCCGGGCCATGGGGATGCAGGCGGTCACCACCCAGCGTTCCAACGACGGCGGCGTCGACGTCGACGCACTGGATCCGGCACCGATCCGCGGCGGCAAGATCGTCGTGCAGGTGAAGCGCTACCGGAACACGGTGCCGCCCACCGCCGTGCGCGACCTGTACGGGACCGTGCAGGACGTCGGCGCCAACAAGGGCGTCCTGGTCACGACGTCGAAGTTCGGCCCCGGCTCGCACACCTTCGCCAACGGCAAGCCTCTGGAACTCGTCTCCGGACCCGAACTCGTCGACCTGCTGCACCGCCACGGGCTGAACGGGCGGCTCGGCGAGGGCGGCCGGCAGACTGCGGGACAGCCGGCTTCCGACGGGCCGGACACCCGGCTGCCCGACGACTACAACGTCCTGGGCATGTCGTGGACCGGAAGTGTCGCCCTGGACGTGTGCGCTCTCGTCTGCCGGGGCAACACCGTCCTCGGCGACGACCACTTCGTCTTCTACAACAACCCCCGGACGCCGGACGGCACGGTGCGCGCCCTTCCCGCCACCGCACCCGACAAGGCCGCGATCTGCGTCTCCTTCGACGCGCTGCCGACCGAGGCCGACCGGTTCGTACTCGTGGCCGCCGTCGACCCGGAGGTGAACCCGGCGGCCGATCTCTCCGGCTTCACAGACGCCCGCATCAGGCTTCTCGACCCCGGGATGGCCGAGCTGGGGTGCCTGGACGTCTCGGACGGCCGGCCGCACGAGACCGCCCTGGTCCTCGGTTCGTTCCGCCGCAGGACCAGCGGTGACTGGGACTTCGTCCTGGGCGGCAAGGGCTACACCGGGGGCCTGGAGGAACTCGTGCGGGATTTCGGCATCGACGTGGAGTAGACCGATGCCCGTACGCTCCCGGGCCAGGGGCGGTGCGGCGAGGGGCATGGGCAGGAAGGGGGGGCCTCGACCGGTGACGCGGATTCCCCGAGCCGATCCGGTCGTGGCCCTCTTACCCTTGAACCAAGGCGCAGGCCGCAACCTGGCCGGGGTGATGGAGATGCTCGACCTTTCCTCCGCGCTGTCCGATGTCCCGCCCCGCCGGGGCCGGGCTTCATGGCCCCATCACGAGTACGTCAAGGGCTGGGGCGTCTTCGGACTGCCCTTCGACTCCGGGCACGTCCTCGCCCTGCGCGTCTTCCCGGAGAACTGCTTCGGCCCGTACCGCACGCTGTGGCACCGCGACCCGAGCGGCAGTTGGTCGATCCATGTCGACGGGCCACGGCTGGACACCGCGTGCCCCAGGTACTACGGCGCCGCCTGCGACCACACCGGGTACGCCCGGATCGCGATGGCGTGGACGGGCCCCGCCTCCTTGCGGGTGACGATGGATTCCCCCGCCGTGGACTGGACCCTCACCGCCTCGGCGACACGGCTCCTCGGTCTCCTCAATGGCATCAGCGGGGCGCTGCCACTCGCCACCTGGCGCCCTCGGACTCTGGTGCGGGCTCGCGAGCGCCTGGCCCACGCGCTCGGACTGGGGGACATCAGACTGTCCGGCCGGATGCCGAGCGGCCACATCGGAACGCTCATGCCCCAGCGGATGTACTTCGTCGACGACTCACACGCCGTGGTCGACGGTGTCGACCTCGGCCGCCCAACCCGGCTCACGGAGAACCCGCGCATCGGTGACGTACCCCTCCCGGCCCGCGGCGTGCTGGCCGTCGGCCAGGCGGCATGGGAGATCCTCGACCCGGCGGAGTACGAACGCACCCGCAGGGAGACCGCGCGGGATCTCTAGCGGGGCCGTTGACCCTTCACGGCCTCGATGAAGGGGCTGAAGGCTTCGGGAGTGAAGGTGAGGGTGCCTGCGGAGGAGTCCTTGGAGTCGCGGATGGCTATCCGGGTGGGGGAGTCCGCTATTTCGACGCAGGAGTCCCCGTCACCGGGCCCTGAGTACGACGACTTCCGCCAGTTGTCCGGGGTCTCCATGGAGTGCCTCACAGCTCATTCGCCAGTCGGTGGATGAGGTCGCGCGAGCGCTTGGGGTCCAGCGCCGCAGCCTCCACTTTATGAAAGAGCGTTCGACAAGCGGTCAGCTGGGCCTCGGAGTCGATGAACTCCGCTCCATGTGGGCCGTCACGGACGACGGTGTCAAGTTTGGGTACCGCCCCATCCGCGTACGTCATGGCGCTCGCGGCACCGGCGAAGCTCTCCAGGTGCATGGGGATGACGCGTACGGTGACGTGCTGATCTGCCGAGAACTCCAGAATGTGTGTGAGCTGGGCCCGCGCGGAGGCACGGTCGCCGACCATGATGCGCAATGCCGCTTCGTGCACGACCGCTTCGTAGGGAGTTCTCGCGACGGTTGCCGCGCGTCGCATCCGGTGACGCACGCGCAGTTCGATGTCCTCGGCTGGCAACTCGGGGACTCGGTAGGAGAAGACGGCGCGTGCGTAGTCCGCTGTCTGGAGAGGCCCAGGAACAAAGAGGCACTGGACCTCCCGGAGGGAGGTGGCGTGATGTTCCAGCTCGGCGAGATCGAGGAACGGAGTGGGGAGCAGTGCCCGGTATTCCTCCCACCAGCCACGTGAGCGATCGGTCGCCATGGCTACCAGGCCCTCGATCAACGCGGCATCCGTGCATGAGTAGTTTGCGACGAGGCGACGCAGCCGTTTCTCGCTCACGCCCGCGAGTCCCGACTCGATCTGGCTGATCTGCGGAGCGCTCACGCCGAGCAGTGTTGCCGCCTCCCTGGCGGTCAGGCCCGCCGCATTGCGCAGCCTGCGCAATTCGGTCGCCAAGCGCATCTGACGTGCTGTCGCCTCGGCCCTCAGCGCCATCGACCGGTCCTCCCAACGCTGCGGTGAGCGTGACTCGTTCGGGTGTCAGAGTACGTGATCGGCTTGCGGACCTTAAACGTTAATACCTACCGTCAGTGATGCGACGACTGCTCAGCGGAAGTGCACCGCATCGTCCTGTCATGACGCCTGCGGCAATGCCACCGCACGCCCTTGAACCCCTCACCCCACCGGAGTCGATGAGTCATGCCCGAAACCTGGGACTACACGCTCTACATCCCCAACGACCTCAGAGCGGTGATGATCTCCCGCCGGACCTTGCGTCTGATCCTGACGATGCACGGTCTGATCGGCTTGGTCGACACGGCTGAACTGCTGGCGACGGAGCTGGTGTCGAACGCGGTGCGGCACACGAAGGGGCCGGCCGCGTTGAGGGTGCGTCGCTCGGTGGAGGGGGTGGTGTGGATCGGAGCGTGGGACACGGACCCCGGGCCGCCGGAGCCGTTCCGGCCGCTGGAGGAGGTGGCCGAGTTGGGGGAGGAGGGCCGGGGCCTGGCCCTGGTCAGGGCGTGCGCGGACTTCTGGGGCTGGCAGCCGTCGGCGAGGTTCGGGAACCGGGGGAAGTACGTGTGGTGCGAACTCGCGGCGGCCTAGCGTTGACCCCCAGGTGAAGCTGTGGAGGGACCTGATGACAGCGACTCAGTACTTCTGGCGACACCCGCTGGCCGAGCAGGTACGCGAAGAAGGCCGGATGGAAGCCAAGGCCGGTGCCTGAGGCCGTACGCGAGCGGGTGAACGCCTGCACCGACCTGAACCAGCTCGAAGTGTGGGCCCAGCGGGCGATGCATGCCGAGGACGCGGCGGAGCTGTTCGCCGGGGAGTGAGCGAGCGGTGCCGGCGCGGGGCAGTATGGGCTCATGAGCGTAGTGAAGATCAACGTGCTGTCCGTGCCGGCCGAGCAGCGGGAGACGCTGGAGAAGCGGTTCGCGTCGCGGGCCCACGCCGTGGAGAACTCCGACGGGTTCGAGTGGTTCGAGCTGCTGCGGCCGGTCGAGGGCACCGACCAGTACCTCGTCTACACCCGCTGGCGGGACGAGGAGTCGTTCCAGGCCTGGATGGAGGGGCCGATGAAGTCCGCCCACCAGGGCGGCGGCGAGGGCGGCGAGCGGCCGAAGCCCGCCGCCTCCGGGTCCACCCTGTGGTCCTTCGAGGTCGTCCAGCAGGCCGAGCCCAAGGGCGCCTGACCGCCGCAGCCGGTCAGAGCGACTCGTTCGTCGCCGTAGGGGGCTCCTCCTGCGGCGGCGCGCCTCTGGCGATGGTCATCGACCAGTGCACGGACGGCGGAGCCTCGACCGAGGCGACGCCGCCGGCTCGCGCGGCGGTGACGTTCACCTGGTTGTAGATGGTGCTGGGCCGGTCGGCGCGGCACTTCAGGGGGAAGGTGACGTGGACGGGGCGCACGGCGATCCTCATGCGGCCCGTGCCCTGACAGCGCACCGCGATGATCAGGGCGTCACCCTTGCGGCCCTTGCCGAAGGCGATGCTCGCGTTCCCCGTGGTCACCCCCTGGCGGCCGGCCAGGGTCTCGTCGGCGTCCAGTTCCGGGGGTCCCTCGGACGTCGGCACCGTGCTGCTGTGCGGTGCCGGCGCCGATGCTGCCGTTGCGAGGCCCTGTCTCGGCGCGTGGCCGTGGTCCGCGGTGCAGCCCGTCAGCGGGACGAGCAGCGCGGTGCACACCACGGTCAGGCCCGCGAGGGTCCGGAGGGGCATGTCGGTTCTCCCGGGTAGCGGCACGATCGCGGCCGGTGGACGACCGGATCATGGCAGCGCGGGCGGGCGGACCGTGGGCCTCCGGGGGTTCTCTGAGCAAGATGTGAGCTTCGTCGGGGCCGGCCCGCCCCGATGAACCCGATCAGTCCAGCGGGGCTCACTCCGGCCGGCGCGCCAGCAGGAAGGCGCGCGGGCGCGGGTCTCCTCGTCCTGGGGCTCGTGGACCACCGTTGCCACCAGGTCCAGGCCCGCGCCCGTGAGAGCCAGAGGGTGGGACAGGCCGTGCGGACAGCGGGACGCGTAGTCCTTGGCCGATCGCGTCGTAGGAAGAGCCTGTGGCCTGCGAGAAGTCCGCGTTCGAGTCGCTCACGGCGCCGCACCCTGCCGACCGGGACCGCGTCCGCTCGGCGGACTGGGGGAGCGTGAGGATGGTGATGCGTGGTATGCGTGGAGGAAGGAAACAGAGGTTTTACCCATCGAAGTCCGCCGCCATGCGTCCGCCGGTCCGATTTTCTTCCCCTAACGGGCTGAACTTTTGTTGATCCGGCGTCAGTTGGCCGGTCGGGCGTCCTACCCTTCAGAGGGTGAAGCAATTGATGTCCCGAGAGTCCGAGGCCAAACTGCCCGAGGGCGTGCTCCCCGGCGTGCTCAGCGAGTCCCTGCACGCCGAGCTGGTCGCATTCCGCCGTGACCTGCACATGCACCCTGAGCTGGGCAACCAGGAGTTCCGTACGACCGCCGCGATCAAGGAGCGGCTGGAGCAGGCCGGGCTCAGGCCCCGCGTCCTCGCCACCGGAACCGGACTCATCTGTGACATCGGTCTGCCCGAGGGGCAGCGGCCCACCGTGCCGATGCTCGCCCTGCGCGCGGACATCGACGCCCTGCCCATCCCGGACACCAAGGCCGACTGCCCGTACCGGTCCACCGTGCCCGACCGGGCCCACGCCTGCGGCCACGACGTGCACACCACCGTGGTGCTCGGCGCCGGTCTCGTCCTCGCCGACCTGGAGGCCAAGGGGCTGCTGTCCCGCCCGGTGCGGCTGGTCTTCCAGCCCGCCGAGGAGGTGCTGCCCGGCGGCGCGCTCGTCGCGATCGGGGACGGGGCGCTGGACAACGTCGGCCGGATCCTCGCCGTGCACTGCGACCCCAAGGTCGAGGCCGGCCGGATCGGGCTGCGGCACGGGCCCATCACCAGCGCCTGCGACCGGCTGGAAGTCGCCCTCGACGGGCCCGGCGGGCACACCGCCCGCCCGCATCTGACCACCGACCTGGTCACGGCGGTCGCCCGCGTCGCGATCGACGTGCCCGCGCTGGTCGCCCGCCGTGTCGACACCCGCGCCGGTCTCGCCGTCACCTGGGGCCGGATCGAGTCGGGCCATGCCCCGAACGTCGTACCGCAGCACGCCGAGCTGTCCGGCACCGTGCGCTGCCTGGACCTGGACGCCTGGCGGGACGCGCCGGACATCGTGCACGCGGCCATCGACGAGATCGCCACGCTGCACCGCGCCAAGTCGGAGATCAACTACGTGCGGGGCGTGCCGCCGGTGGTCAACGACCGGGAGTCCGCCGAGCTGCTGCGCCGGTCGATGGTGGCCCGGTGCGGCATGGAGTCGGTCGAGAGCACGGAGCAGAGCCTCGGTGGCGAGGACTTCTCCTGGTACCTGGAGAACGTGCCCGGCGCCATGGCCCGCCTGGGTGTGCGCACCCCCGGCGACCGGATGGTCCGGGACCTGCACCAGGGGGACTTCGACGCCGACGAGCACGCCATCACGGTCGGCGTGGAGCTGTTCACGGCCGCCGCGCTGCTCGACGACATGTAGCCGGCCGAGGTGGCGAAGGGCGGCCCGGGGCGGCCGGGCCGCCCCGGGGGCAACACACTCGTAAGCCAACCGTGCACTGTGCGCAACAACCGCGTGAGAGGTCCGGTACGCCGAGTTCAGGCGGTGTTTGCCTCGAATAGATAACGGCTTCGCGAGGGGGTTTTTTGCGACATCTACGCGCGTTACGATGCCGCGAAGCCGACGCCGTCGGGGCGTCTCGGCTCGAGCACCGATCCGGTGCTCACATCAAGCGCCGACAGGCGCTCAGGTCAGGTGAAGGAGCCTTCCCGTGCGCCGGGTAGCCAAGCTTTCCGCTGCGTGTGCCGCCACCGCAGCTCTCGCCCTCACTGCCACCGCGTGTGGCAGCACCTCCTCCGACAACGACAACTCGTCGTCCTCCTCCGGCGACGGCAAGGGCGTCAAGATCGGTCTCGCCTTCGACGTCGGCGGCCGTGGCGACCGCTCCTTCAACGACTCCGCCGCGCGCGGTGCCGACAAGGCGAAGAAGGAGTTCGGCGGCGAGATCAAGGAACTGACCGCGAAGACCTCGGACACCGAGGCCGACCGCGAGCAGCGCCTGTCGGACATGGCCGAGGCCGGGTACAGCCCGATCATCGGTGTCGGTTACGCGTACGCCGCCTCGATGACCAAGGTCGCGGCGAAGTACCCCAAGACGAGCTTCGGCATCGTCGACTCGGTGGTGGACGCCAAGAACGTCGACAGCATCACGTTCACCGAGGAGCAGGGCTCCTACCTGGCCGGTGTCGCCGCCGCGCTGAAGACGAAGAAGGACCACGTCGGCTTCATCGGTGGTGTCGACGTCCCGCTGATCAAGAAGTTCGAGGCGGGTTACGTCCAGGGCGTCAAGGACACCAACTCCAAGATCAAGGTCGACACCCAGTACCTGAGCCACGGCTCGGACACCTCGGGCTTCGCCAGCCCCGACAAGGGCAAGGAAGCCGCGCAGGGCATGCTGGACAACGGCGCCGACGTGGTCTACTCGGCGGCCGGCTCCTCCGGCAACGGCGCGATCGAGGCCGTCAACGGCGTCAAGGGCGCCTGGGCGATCGGCGTGGACTCGGACCAGTACAGCATCCCGGGTCTGGCCAAGTACAAGAACTCGATCCTGACCTCGATGGTCAAGAACGTCGACCTCGGTGTCTACGACTTCGTCAAGTCCGTCCACGGCGGCAAGCCGCTGACGGGCACCAACACCTACTCGCTGAGCAAGGACGGCGTCTCGCTGTCCACCAGCGGTGGCTTCATCGACGACATCCAGGCGAAGCTGGACGAGGCGAAGAAGAAGATCGTCGACGGCTCCGTCAAGGTCAAGACCACCCCGTGACCTGACGGGTCCCGTGGGACCTGGGCTCGGCGCGGGGGCGGCTTCCACAGCCCCCCGCCGAGCCATAACAATGTGTCAACTCTACGCGTGTAGCATTGAGTTGCCGCGCTAGCGTCGCCGACGCCTGCCCTCCCCCCGCAGCCCCTTTCCCCGAGGAGAGTGCGCCATCAACGCGTCCAGCCCTCCCGCTGCCGTCGAACTGCGCGGCATCACCAAGCGTTTCCCCGGCGTCGTCGCCAACCGCGACATCGACATCACGGTCCGCACGGGCACCGTACACGCCCTCTGCGGTGAGAACGGCGCCGGCAAGTCCACCCTGATGAAGATCCTCTACGGCATGCAGCAGCCGGACGAGGGCACCATCAAGGTCAACGGCGAACCGGTCACCTTCGGCAACCCCGGCGACGCCATCGCCCGCGGCATCGGCATGGTGCACCAGCACTTCATGCTCGCCGACAACCTCACCGTCCTCGAGAACGTCGTCCTCGGCGCGGAGAAGCTGTACGGCATCGGCGGCAAGGCGCGTACGAAGATCAAAAAGATCTCCGACGCGTACGGCCTGGGCGTACGGCCCGACGTCCTGGTGGAGGCGCTCGGCGTCGCCGACCGCCAGCGCGTGGAGATCCTCAAGGTCCTCTACCGCGGCGCCCGGACCCTCATCCTGGACGAGCCGACCGCCGTGCTCGTGCCGCAGGAGGTCGACGCCCTCTTCGACAACCTCCGCGAGCTGAAGGCCGAGGGCCTCACGGTCATCTTCATCTCCCACAAGCTGGGCGAGGTGCTCTCCGTCGCCGACGAGATCACCGTCATCCGGCGCGGCACCACGGTCGGCACGGCCGAGCCGCGCAGCACCACCTCCAAGCAGCTCGCCGAGATGATGGTCGGCAGCGAGCTGCCGACGCCGGAGACGGAGGAGTCCACCGTCACGGACGTCCCCATGCTCACGGTGGACAAGCTGCACCTGGCCCAGACCGACCTCGACGGCGTCGAGCGGATCATCCTCGACGAGATCTCCTTCACCATCCACAAGGGCGAGGTCCTCGGCATCGCCGGTGTGGAGGGCAACGGCCAGTCCGAGCTGGTCGAGGCGATCATGGGCATGCGCAACCCGGACGCCGGCGTCGTCACGCTGGACGGCGACGACATCTCCCAGACCCCCACCCGCCGCCGCCGCGAGGCCGGCGTCGGCTACATCCCCGAGGACCGCCACCGCCACGGCCTCCTCCTCGAGGCGCCGCTGTGGGAGAACCGCATCCTCGGCCACGTCACGGAGAAGCCCAACTCGCGCGGCGGACTGCTCGACATCAAGGCCGCCCGGACCGACACCGGGCGGATCGTCCGCGACTACGACGTCCGCACGCCCGGTATCGAGGTGACCGCGGCCTCGCTGTCCGGCGGCAACCAGCAGAAGCTGATCGTCGGCCGCGAGATGAGCCACGCCCCCAAGCTGCTCATCGCCGCCCACCCCACCCGCGGTGTGGACGTCGGCGCGCAGGCGGCCATCTGGGACCACATCCGGCAGGCCCGTCGCGCGGGCCTGGCCGTGCTGCTGATCTCCGCCGACCTGGACGAGCTCATCGGGCTCTCCGACACCCTGCGGGTGATGTACCGGGGCCGTCTGGTCGCCGACGCCGACCCCGCCACCATCACCCCCGAGGAGCTGGGCTCCGCCATGACGGGTGCGGCCTCCGGCCACCTGGAGCACACAGAGGACGACGAGCGATGAAGAAGCTGACCTCACGGATCGACAAGGAGCGGCTGCTCCTCGGGATCGCGGCGCCGCTGCTGGCGATCGTCGCCGCGCTCGTCGTCACCACCCTGGTGATCCTCGCAACCGGCAAGAACCCGGGCGACGCCTTCAGCGACATGGTGACCTACGGCTTCGCCAGCGACAGCCAGGTCTACATCCTGAACAAGGCGACGACCTACTACCTCGCGGGTGTCGCGGTGGCCATCGGCTTCCGCATGAACCTGTTCAACATCGGTGTCGACGGCCAGTACCGGCTCGCCGCGTTCATCGCGGCCGTCCTCGGCGGCGCGCTGACCGTGCCCGGCTGGATCGCCATTCCCCTGATCATCATCTGCGCGATGGCGACCGGCGCCCTGTGGGCGGCCATCGCCGGCGTGCTCAAGGTGACCCGCGGCGTCAGCGAGGTCATCTCGACGATCATGCTCAACTCGATCGCCACCGCGATCATCGCCTACCTGCTGCAGCCCGGGAAGCTCGGCCAGCTCGACCAGGCGGGCACGCTCGTCTCCACCAAGCCGCTGCCGTCGTCCTCGTACTTCTTCAGCATCGACACCGGCCCGGCCGGCGTCCTGTGGGGCTTCGTCGTCATCGCCGTGGTCGTCGGAATCGGCTACTGGTTCGTGCTCGGCCGCACCCGGTTCGGCTTCGACCTGCGCACCGTCGGCCAGTCCGACACCGCCGCCGCCGCGAGCGGCGTCGGGGTGAAGAAGATGGTCGCGACCAGCATGATCATCTCGGGTGCGGTGGCCGGTCTGATCGGCATGCCGACCCTGCTCAACGACAGCCACCAGTTCAGCAACGACTTCCCGGCGGGCATCGGCTTCACCGGCATCGCCATCGCGCTGCTCGGCCGCAACAGCCCGATCGGCATCGCGCTCGGCGCCCTCCTGTGGGGCTTCCTGGAGCGCACCACCAACCACCTGGAGTTCCAGGGCTACGACAAGGAGATCCTCGGCGTGATCCAGGGCGTCATCGTCCTGTGCGTCGTGATCGCCTACGAGGTCGTCCGCCGCTACGGCCTCAAGCGCCAGCAGCAGCGGGTCGGCGCAGAACTCGCCGCCCAGGCCGCCGCTCCGACGAAGAAGCAGGAGGTGGCGTGATGACTGCCACGATGACCGACGCGCCGCCGCCCGCGGCGCCCAAGGCGGAGGGCGCGGCCGGCAAGCGCTCGGGCCGGTCGCTCGGCCAGATCCTCATGATCGTCGCGGGTGCGCTGCTCCTCGTGGCCGCGGTCCGCGTCATCACCGGCGCCGACCAACTCACCTCCGAAGGACAGGTCGGTGCCGCCCTCGGCCTCGCCGTGCCCATCGGCCTCGCCGGTCTGGCCGGTCTGTGGTCCGAGCGGGCCGGTGTGGTCAACATCGGCCTCGAGGGCATGATGATCCTCGGCACCTTCGGCGCCGGCTGGGTCGGCTGGCAGACCAACCCCTGGCTGGGGCTGCTGTGCGGCATCGGCTTCGGTGTGCTCGGCGGCCTGGTGCACGCCGTCGCCACCATCACCTTCGGCGTCGACCACATCGTCTCCGGTGTCGCGGTCAACCTGCTCGCGCTCGGCGCCACCCAGTACCTCGCCAAGCTCTTCTTCGCCGAGGGCAAGCCGGCCGAGGCGGGCGGCAACCCCAAGCAGTCCCCGCCCGTGGACTCGCTGCCCCACGTCACCGTGCCGGGCCTGTCCGACGCCCTGCAGACGGTCCAGAACCACCACTGGTTCCTCGTCTCCGACCTCGCGGGCATCGTCGGCGGTCTGATCACCGACCTGTCGGTGGTGACGATCCTGGCCGTGGTGCTGTTCGTCGGCAGCTGGTGGCTGCTGTGGCGGACCTCGTTCGGCCTGCGGCTGCGCTCCTGCGGCGAGAACCCGATCGCCGCCGAGTCGCTCGGCGTCAACGTCTACCAGTACAAGTACATGGCCGTGGCCGTCTCCGGCGGTCTCGCCGGCCTCGGCGGCGCGTTCCTCGCCCTGGTCACCTCCCACACCTACCTGGAGGGCCAGACCGGCGGGCGCGGCTACATCGGCCTCGCGGCGATGATCTTCGGCAACTGGCGGCCGGGCGGTCTGGCCATGGGCGCGGGCCTGTTCGGCTACTCCGACGCGCTGCAGCTGCGCAACGGCGGCACGACCGTGCACGCGCTGCTGCTCCTGCTGGTCGTCCTCCTCGTGGTCCTGGCCGGCTGGAAGCTGTACCGCTCCGCCGTCTGGCAGGGCGCCATCAGCCTCATCGTGGGCGGACTCGTCCTGGCCTGGTACCTGCTCACCGACGAGGTCCCGAGCGACTTCGTGGGCGCCACGCCGTACGTCGTGACGCTGCTGGTGCTCTCACTCTCCGCCCAGCGGCTGCGCATGCCCAAGGCGGACGGCATGCGGTACCGGAAGGGACAGGGCAAGTGACGGCCGCGCCGGACGCCGGCTTCGACTGGGAGCCGCTGCGCGCCGAGGCGCGGGAGGCCATGACCCACGCCTACGTCCCCTACTCGGGCTACCCGGTCGGCGTGGCCGCCCTGGTCGACGACGGGCGCACGGTCACCGGCTGCAACGTCGAGAACGCCTCCTACGGCCTCGGCCTGTGCGCCGAGTGCGGGCTCGTCTCGCAGCTCCAGCGCACGGGCGGCGGCCGCCTCACGCACTTCACCTGCGTGGACGGCGAGGGCGCCCCGCTGGTGCCGTGCGGCCGCTGCCGCCAGCTCCTCTACGAGTTCGGCGGCCCCGGCCTGCTGCTGGACACTCCCGAGGGCGTCCTCCCGCTCTCCGAGATGCTGCCCCAGGCCTTCGGCCCGGGCCATCTCTCCAAGTAACTCCCCGTACGGCCCCCCTGAACCGATCAGGGGGGCCGTGCACTTCGCACCTCCCGGAAGGAAGCCATAGCCATGGCCATGGACGCCATCTCCGTCATCCGCGCCAAGCGGGACCGCGGTGAGCTGACCGACGAGCAGATCGACTGGGTCATCGACGCGTACACCCGCGGCGAGGTCGCCGACGAGCAGATGTCGTCCCTCGCGATGGCGATCCTGCTCAACGGGATGAACCGCCGGGAGATCGCCCGCTGGACCGCGGCCATGATCGCCTCCGGCGAGCGCATGGACTTCTCCTCGCTGTCCCGCCCGACCGCCGACAAGCACTCCACCGGCGGCGTCGGCGACAAGATCACGCTCCCGCTGGCCCCGCTGGTGGCGGCCTGCGGCGCGGCCGTCCCGCAGCTCTCCGGCCGGGGCCTCGGCCACACCGGCGGCACGCTGGACAAGCTGGAGTCGATCCCCGGCTGGCGCGCGCTGCTGTCCAACGAGGAGATGCTGCACGTCCTCGACACCACCGGCGCGGTGATCTGCGCGGCCGGCGACGGCCTGGCCCCGGCCGACAAGAAGCTGTACGCCCTGCGGGACGTGACCGGGACGGTCGAGGCGATCCCGCTGATCGCGTCCTCCATCATGTCCAAGAAGATCGCCGAGGGCACCGGCTCCCTGGTCCTGGACGTGAAGGTCGGCTCCGGCGCCTTCATGAAGACGATCGAGGACGCCCGTGAGCTGGCCTCCACGATGGTCGGCCTCGGCACCGACCACGGGGTGAGGACGGTCGCCCTGCTGACCGACATGTCCACCCCGCTCGGCCTCACCGCCGGCAACGCGCTCGAGGTCCGCGAGTCGGTCGAGGTCCTGGCGGGCGGCGGCCCGGCGGACGTGGTCGAGCTGACGGTCGCCCTGGCCCGCGAGATGCTCGACGCGGCCGGCATCAAGGACGCCGACCCGGCGAAGGCGCTGGCCGACGGCTCGGCGATGGACGTGTGGCGCCGGATGATCGCCGCCCAGGGCGGCGACCCGGACGCCGTACTGCCCACGTCCAAGGAGCAGCACGTCATCAAGGCGTCCGCAACGGGCGTCCTGACCCGGCTGGACGCCTACGGCATCGGCGTCGCCGCCTGGCGGCTCGGCGCGGGCCGCGCCCGCAAGGAGGACCCGGTGCAGGCGGCGGCGGGCGTGGAGATGCACGCCAAGCCGGGCGACACGGTGACCGAGGGCCAGCCGCTGCTGACCCTGCACACGGACACCCCCGAGCGCTTCGAGTACGCGCTCCAGGCGGTCGAGGGCGCGTACGACATCGCGGCCCCGGGCACGGCCTTCACGGCGTCGCCGGTGGTGCTGGAGCGCATCGCCTGAGCAGCCCTGCGGGCGAACGGGACCGGCGCCTCGGCGCCGGTCCCGTTCGGTGTCCGGCCCTCACCCCAGCACCGTCGCCACTCCCACCAGTACCGGCACCGAGACCACCGTCGACAGCAGCACCGACTCGCGGGCCAGGGTCTCGGCGACCCGGTAGCGGCTGGCGTAGGTGAACAGGTTCTGGGCGGCCGGCAGGGCCGAGGTGACGACCACGTCCAGCAGGGGCGCGCCGTGCAGGCCGAAGACGCCGCGGGCCAGTACCCAGGCCACCAGCGGCTGGCCCAGTGACTTCAGCGCCACCGACAGCAGGACCAGCCGGCGGTCGAGCCCGCGGCCGGGAGCCGCACTGCCGCGCAGGGACATGCCGAAGACCAGCAGGGCCGCCGGGACCGACATGTTGCCGATCATGGTGAGCGGCTCCATGACGGGGCCCGGGACCTTCCAGCCCCCCGCCGACACCACCACACCGGTGAGCGAGCCCACCGCGATCGGATTGCGCAGCGGGGTCAGCAGCCGCTGCCACACCGTGCCCTTCTCACCCGTGCCGGTCAGGTCCAGGACGGTCAGGGCGACGGGCGTGACGATGACGACCTGGAACAGCAGGACCGGGGCCACCAGAGACGCGTCGCCCAGGACGTAGGCGGCGATCGGGATGCCGAGGTTGCCCGAGTTGACGTATCCCGCGCACAGCGCGCCGATCGTCGTGCGGCCCACGCCCCAGTGCCGCACCGCGCCGACCACCACGAAGGCCGCCGACACCGCGGCCGTGCTCAGCGCCGTCACCAGCAGACGGCTGGAGAACAGCACGGAGAGGTCGGCCCGGGCCAGCGTGCGGAACAGCAGGGCCGGCCCGGCCACCGAGAAGGCGAGCCGGGTCAGCACGTCACGGCCCGGCTCACCGAGGGTGCCGCGCCGGCCGAGCACATAGCCCACCCCGATGACGACCGCGATCACCGCGAACCCGCTCAGCACCCCCGTCACGGCCCCCACCCTCCGCCGGGGCGCCGCAGCGGGTCAATGTGATCTCCGCCCGGGAGTGTCCGGCGGGCGGCCCGCGATGAGTTGTGCCCCCGCCGCCGGTCTACCGCACGTGGAAGCCAATACACCCGCCGTGCTCGTACTGCCCGGACCCGTCACCCGTGCCGAGGTGGCCGGGCTCTGCGCCGATGTGCGGGCGCTGCTGGAGAGCGGCGGGGCCGCGGTCGTGGTGTGCGACGTGGCCGGGCTCGGGCCGCCGGGGCTCCGGACCGTGGACCTGCTGGCCCGGCTGGAGCTCGCCGCCCGCCGGGCCGGCGGGCGGATACGGCTGCGCGACCCCGACCCCGCGCTACACGCCCTCCTCGACATGGTCGGACTCCGCTTCCAGGTGGAGGGGCAGACCGAAGAGCGGGAACCAGCGCGCGGTGTCGAGGAAGCAGTGGAAACCGGTGATCCGGCCGTCTGACACCTCCAGTACCTGCACCGCCCAGGGAGTGAACCCGCCCTTCTCCTCGTCCGGCTTGTAGTGCGCGAACCCCGGCAGGCCGTTCGCCCGCACCGGCAGCAGCCGGGAGCCGGCGCAGGACGCGCCCATGGTGGTCATGAAGCCGGTGATGTCGGCCGGGCCGCGCAGCCACAGGTCGAACGGCGGCATCGTCATGACGGCGTCCTCGTGCAGCAGCGCCGTGAGCGCCGTCATGTCGTAGCCCTCGAAGGCCTTCACATAGCGTTCGAGCAGTCTCTGCTGCTCCTCGTCCAGCGGGTCGGACACCGCTCCCGCCGAGGCCCCGGAGTCCCGCTCGGCGAGCGTGGCCCGGGCCCGCTGCAGGGCGCTGTTGACGGAGGCGACCGTGGTGCCCAGCAGCTCGGCGACCTCGCTCGCCCGCCAGGCCAGCACCTCGCGCAGGATCAGCACCGCCCGCTGCTTGGGCGGAAGCTGCTGCAGGGCCGCCATGAACGCCAGCCGGACCGACTCCTTGGCGACGGCCGCCTCCGCCGGGTCCTCCACCGTCGGCAGCACACGCGCGTCCGGCATCGGCTCCAGCCAGGTGTTGTCCGGCCGGGGGGAGAGCGCCGCCTGCGCGAGCGGCGTCGAAACGGTCAGGTCCATCGGCCGGGCCCGCTTGTTGCCCGCCGTCAGCATGTCCAGGCACACGTTCGTCGCGATCCGGTACAGCCAGGAGCGCAGGGAGGAGCGGCCCTCGAACTTGTCGTAGCTCCGCCAGGCCCGCACCAGCGTGTCCTGCACCGCGTCCTCGGCCTCGAAGGAGGACCCGAGCATCCGGTAGCAGTACCCGGTCAGCTCGGTCCGGTGCTTCTCCAGTGCTGTGTCGAGGTCCGTCGTCGCCGTTCCGCTGCCCATCGTGCACCCACCCCTGTGGCCGTCCCCGTCGCGCGTCTTCGCGCCCCAGCACTTCGGAAGCTACCGCAGCCCACTGACAATGGCGCCCGGAGCACGAAAAAGCCCGGCCGGGACCGGCTCCCTCACACGACGGGGCGGACACCGCGGCCGGTGCCCGCCCCGCCGTACGCGCGTCGCCTCAGTGCGCCGGCACCGGCTCCCGCCGGGCGGCCACCCGGGCCGCCCGGGACCCGAGGACGGTGATGGCCACGACGCCCAGGACCGCGAGGACACCCACGCCGACCGTGCCCGCCCAGCCGCCGGCGTGGAACGCCGTCGCGCCCACCGTGCTGCCCGCGCTGGAGCCGATGTAGTACGCGGACTGGTACAGGGCCGAGGCCTGGGCGCGGCCGTGCTGGGCCGTCCTGCTGACCGCCGAGGAGGCGACCGCGTGGCCCGCGAAGAAGCCCGCCGTGATGAGCACCAGACCCAGCAGGACCAGCGGAAGGGAGGGCGCCAGGGACAGCAGCAGGCCCGCCGCCGTCGTACCGCCCGCCAGGTACAGCGCGCCCCGGCGGCCGAGCCGGCCCACCAGACGGCCCGCCGTCGACGCCGACACCGTACCGACGAGGTACACCAGGAAGACCGAGCCGACGATGCCCTGCGGCAGGGAGAACGGCGCCTCCGTCAGCCGGTAGCCGATCACCGTGTACACGCCGCCGAACACCGTCATGAACAGCGCGCCGATCGCGTACAGCCGGCGCAGCAGCGGGTCGGCGAGGTGTCCGCGCACCGTACCCAGCAGCACCCGCGGGCGCAGCGATCCGGCCGAGAAGTGCCTCGGGGCCGGCAGCAGCAGCCGGAACGCCACGGCGCAGGCCACCGCGACCGCGCCGATCACACCGACGGCGACCCGCCAGCCCCACTCCTGCGCGACCCAGCCGGTGATCACCCGGCCGCTCATCCCGCCGACGCTGTTGCCCGCCACGAACAGGCCGATCGCCGTGACCAGCGCCTTCGGCCGGACCTCCTCGGCCAGGTACGCCGTCGCCGAGGCGGGCAGACCCGCCAGCGCCGCGCCCTGCACCGCCCGCAGCACCACCAGCGCGCCGATCGACGGCGCGAAGGGCACCAGCACGCCGACGCCCACCGCGACCGCCAGCGAGGCCGTCATCACCGTACGGCGGCCGAAGCGCTCCGACAGGGCGCTCATCGGCAGCACGAACAGCGCCAGACCGCCGGTCGCGGCCGCCACCGTCCAGCTCGCCTCGCTCGCCGCCACCCCGAACTCGCCGGAGATCAGCGGCAGCAGGGCCTGGGTGGAGTAGAGCAGGGCGAAGGTCGCGACCCCGGCGAGGAAGAGGGCGAGGCTCATCCGGCGGTAGCCGGGGCCGCCCGGAGCCATCCGGGAGTCGGTCGCGGAGTCGGAGGAGGGGACGGGCGTGACGGCGTCCAGGGTGGCGGACGCCCCGGTACTGGCGGGAGACATGCTTCGACGCTATGCACGGCCCACTGATCCGTCCAATGCATGGAATCGCCATAATCGTTCCTGTGAAGCATGAGCAGAGGTCACCGGGTCAGCTGTCATCGTTCAGTGACATGGAAGACATGGCGCTGTTGCTCGTGCCGCGCCTCGCGTACTTCGCGGGAGTCGCCCGCACCGAGCACGTCACCCGGGCCGCGCAGGAGATGAACGTCCCTCAGTCCACGCTCTCGCGGGCCATGGTCCGGCTGGAGCAGGACCTCGGCGTCGGCCTGTTCGCCCGCCACGGCCGCACGGTCTCCCTCACCACCGCGGGCCGCACCTTCCTCGCCTCCGTCGAGCGCGCCCTCGCCGAGGTCGAGCGCGCCGCCGAGGAGGTCCGCGCCGACGCCGACCCGGCCACCGGCAAGGTCGCCTTCGGCTTCCTGCACACCATGGGCGCCGAGACCGTGCCCGGCCTGCTGCACGCCTTCCGCGCCGACCACCCGCGCGTCCGCTTCAGCCTGTTCCAGAACTACGGAGAGGCGATGCTGGGGCGGCTGCGCGCGGGCGAGCTGGACCTCTGCCTGACCTCACCGGTGCCGGACGCTCCCGACCTGGTCGCCCGCCGCCTGGACGAGCAGAAGCTGCGCCTGGTCGTGCCGGCCGACCACCGCCTGGCCGGCCGCCGCCGCATCCGGCTGGCCGAGGCGGCCGAGGAAACCTTCGTCACCCTGGAGCCGGGCTACGGCCTGCGCCGCATCACCGACGACCTGTGCCGCGAGGCCGGTTTCAAACCGCGCATCGCCTTCGAGGGCGAGGAGGCGGAAACCCTCAGGGGCCTGGTGGCGGCCGGCCTCGGGGTCGCCCTGCTGCCGCCCCCGACGGTGCCGCGCCCGGGAGTGGTGGAACTGACGGTCACGGCGCCGCGGGCGGCCCGGGAGATCGGCGTCGCCTGGCTGGCCGACCGCCCGGACACCCCACCCGTGGCGGCCTTCAAGAAGTTCCTGCTCTCCAGGAGGGGCAGTCTGCTCCCCTAGGGGAGCCACGGAACGCCGGTCCCCCAGGGGAGCTACGGAACGCCGGTCCCTCAGGGGAGTCAGGAACTTCGGAGAGCCCGGCCCTACCGCCGCAGCGACTTGCCGAACCCCGCGGCCAGCGGCATCCGCAGCCCGATCGGCGGTGGGGCGGCCAGCGCGTCCTCCACCGGCCGTGACACCGGGTGCCCGAACAGCGCGCCCATGACGAAGTCCACCGCCAGCGAGCGCACTTCGTCGCGGTACTGGTGCAACGTGTGGCCGTCGGTGTGCACTTCGAACCGGCACACGTTCCGGTTCGCCTTCTTCGCCCGCTCCGCCAGCCGGAACGACAGCTCCGGGTCGGTGCGTTCGTCGTTCGTGCCGTGCACGATCAGCACCCGCCGCCCCGCGAGCTGCTTCACCGGCTCGGCCGGCGCGGCCACGTCCTCCTCGGGCAGCCAGGGGGCGAGTGCGACGACGGAGTTCACCGCCTCGTGGCCGCCCGCCCGCAGCGCCGCCCGGCCGCCCATGTCCAGGCCCACCAGGCACACCGGCACATCCCCGTACCGGCGTACGACCTCGTCGGCGGCCCACTCCGCGTCCGCCGCCAGGTGCGCCTCGCTGCCGTTCCAGCCGCGGTACCGGTAGTGCACGGCGTGCACGGCCAGCCCCTCCTCCCGGCCCGCCCGGGCGAACCGGCGGCCCAGGGAACGTACGAAGGCCGTCGCCCGTACGGGGGACGGCCTGCGGTCGGAGATCTCCTCCCCGCCGGGGAGCAGCAGCACCGCTCCGCTCACCGCCGTCGGCTCCGGCCCGACCGCTTTCCCCAGTCCGGCCGTTCGGACCGGCGTCGCTTGCTGTCCCATGACAGAACAGTGTCAGAAGCCGTGGTGTCCGAAACCCGTCCGGGCGGTCACCGTTGCGTATCGGCGGAAAACCTGCTGTGTCTCCTTGCGTACCGGGGGTCCTCTACGCGCGTAGGAGTTAGAGTGCGGAAATGACGAGCCAGATTGCACCGACTGGGACCGTCCCGGCCCACGTTCCGACGCCGGACCAGATCCGACGGGCGCCCAAGGTTCTGCTGCACGACCATCTCGACGGCGGGCTGCGCCCCGGCACCGTCGTGGAACTCGCCCAGCAGACCGGGTACTCCGAGCTGCCCGAGACCGACCCCGACAAGCTGGGCCTCTGGTTCCGTGAGGCCGCCGACTCCGGCTCGCTGGAGCGGTACCTGGAGACCTTCTCGCACACCGTCGGCGTGATGCAGACCCGGGACGCGCTGGTCCGGGTCGCCCGCGAGTGCGCCGAGGACCTGGCCGAGGACGGGGTCGTCTACGCCGAGGTGCGCTACGCGCCCGAGCAGCACCTCGCCGCCGGACTGAGCCTCGAAGAGGTCGTCGAGGCGGTCAACGAGGGGTTCCGGCAGGGGGAGCGGCTGGCCCGGGAGAGCGGCCGCCGGATCCGGGTCGGCGCCCTGCTGACCGCCATGCGGCACGCCGCCCGAGCCCTGGAGATCGCCGAACTCGCCAACCGCTACCGGGACATGGGCGTCGTCGGCTTCGACATCGCCGGTGCCGAGGCCGGCTACCCGCCCACCCGGCACCTGGACGCCTTCGAGTACCTGAAGCGGGAGAACAACCACTTCACCATCCACGCCGGCGAGGCCTTCGGACTGCCCTCCATCTGGCAGGCGCTGCAGTGGTGCGGCGCCGACCGGCTCGGGCACGGGGTGCGGATCATCGACGACATCGAGGTGCGGGCGGACGGCTCGGTACGGCTCGGGCGACTGGCCTCCTACGTCCGCGACAAGCGCATCCCGCTGGAACTGTGCCCCAGCTCCAACCTGCAGACCGGGGCCGCGCCCTCCTACGCCGAGCACCCGATCGGGCTGCTGCGGCGCCTGCACTTCAGGGCGACGGTGAACACGGACAACCGGCTTATGTCGCACACCAGCATGAGCCGGGAATTCGAGCATCTCGTCGAGGTGTTCGGTTACACGCTCGACGACATCCAGTGGTTCTCCGTCAATGCGATGAAATCAGCGTTCATTCCTTTCGATGAACGACTCGCGATGATCAATGACGTGATCAAGCCTGGATATGCAGAGCTGAAGTCCGAATGGCTGTTCCAGCAGACCGCGTCCACCAGTGCTTCTTCCGGCTCGGAAGGCTGAGGGCAGGCAAATCGGCCGCCTAAATGCGAACGCCCCTTCACAAGCCGTACGCATTTCGGTGTTTGCGGCCGGCTACGCGGGATGTCTACGGTCGTGGGACCGCTCAGATCTATTGTGATCCCCGTCTCCGTATTCAAGGACGCATTTAACATGAAGCAGTCTGCTGCCAAGACCCTCGGTGTCGCCGCCCTCGGTGCCGCTTTCGCGGCCGTGGGTGCGGGTGCCGCCGAGGCGGCCCCGGCCGCTCCGGTCGCCCCGCAGGCCCTGGACTCCGTCACCACCACGCTGCCGGCCCAGAACGTCGGCCAGGCGCTCGCCCAGGGGCAGGGCGCTCTCGGCACCGGGGGCACCGCCGCGCAGCCGGTCGTCGGGAACGTCCTCGCCGGAGGGCCGACCGCGCCGCTCGCCGGGCTGCTCGGCGGACTGCCGCTCCAGAGCATGCCCACGCAGGGCGTCGCGGTGAACGGCCTGCCGATCGGCTGACAACCGCCTACGACGCCGTCGGCGCGCCCCGGAACCTTCCCGGGGCCGCCCACCGGCACGCCACCCTCCCCGACCTGGCCACGACGCTGGACCACAGCGTCACCCGTTACCTGGCCGACTTCGAGCCGACCGCGGAGG